>ADZZ01000310.1 GCA_000179315.1 delta proteobacterium NaphS2 | reverse complement strand
GACAAGCAACACTGAGCAGCCTGCCGGGGATCGGACCGGCCATTGCTGAACGGATTATTGAATATAGGGAAAAAAACAAATCATTCAAAAAGATAGAAGATATCATGGATATCAAAGGAATTGGCGAAAAGACCTTTCAAAAGATAAAGGATCTTATTACGGTGGAATAGGGCCGTCGGTCGAAAGACGGATCCTTAATGTTCCAACAACATGCTTCCTGTGTACCAAGCTGAGGGCCGCATCAAATTTTTGCCTGTGGAATAGATCTTGATTTTTACCTGCCTGAACATTATCCTTCCTTTATTTTGTAACCCATTGGCTTTTCCGCACCATTGAAGTGTTAGAAAATGAGCTACAGGAAACCGGCAGACTTTGGCGTCGCCGGTTTTTAATGCGGAGAAGATAGGGAACCGGGTTATTCCCCGCGACTGGCAACCGACAACCGAATTAAATATGCAAATCGTCTATATCAGCAATCGAAAAGATATCGCTTACGAGACGCTGGAATACGCTGAAAATCTCATGCCGTTTCTAACGGAGGCTGTGTTTGTTTGTCCCGGCAGTCAGTTGAGGGATTTTTGCTTTAAGAACCGGCTGAAAGTAACCGTAATGGACGAAGCGGAAGTCCTGGGGAAGGATTGGAAGCGATTTCTGAAGGCGAAAGACCATCAGTTCCGAAATTGCCTGCTGCGCTTTTCCCTGCCGCGTCTGTCGGAAATTGATGATGAGTTCATCATGAGCGACGATGACAATCGACCGCTGGCGAAAATACCTCTCTCCTTTTACAAATCGGAAGGCAAATACACCGGCTACTACTTTTACGATCTGAAAGATTGGTCTTTGAGAGAAACGGACTACGATTTGGGGCAGCTTGAAACCTGTCGGATACTTGAGAAGGGCTATGGCACACTTTCTTATTCGTCGCACATGCCTCAGATTATCCACAAAGGGCTACTTGCCGAGACTGCTGAAGTATTTAAGGATAGCCTGGCGTTAAATGCACCACTGGATGAGTGGAGTGCTTATTTCAACTATGGACAGAGTGTTTATCCGGAAAGATTCCATTCACCGGAGCTTTATAAGACGCTTTGCTGGCCCCCCTTTCCCAGTGACTGGAAATTTCACGTTCGACCGGACGAATTTTTTTTTGAAAATTTTTATCCCATGCTCTACGAAAGCGGTTCGATTTTTTCCGATCTGCCTACCCGCTTTGATGAAATGTCTTATGCAGAAATCGCAAACAAGAAAATAGAGCGAAGAATGTCACTTCAAAATGCCTACGAAGCGGGGAACTTATCGTTTTTTGGGAAAATGTTTTTTAGGTGCCGCGACCTGGCCGAGCGGTTACCGCGTCTCAAGAGGCGTTTGAATGCCATGATTCCATCATCAAAGCGGGTCTCGATGCTCAATTATTTTTTAGGTACTTCGTGTACGGTAAGAAGCAAAAGAGATCCGAATGGAACGAAGCTTTTTTAACCATGTTGCCGGTTGCCAGTTATCGGTAACCGTCAACCGTAAACCGTTTCTCTATGGCCTCTAAAATCAAAATTCTGGTGAACGCGTTCCCCATGGCCAATGTCAATACGGGCATCAGTCGGTATTTACGTTGTTTATATACAGCGTTGGAAGAACAATACGGGGACAGGCTGGAAATCGGATATTTTGATGGAAATCGTGTTTCGGGAGAGATGCCTTCCGGCCCGCAGGATTTGAGCCGATGGGCTAAGGTCGTATCTCTTTTCTGGAAGCTTCCGGCCTATCCGGCGCTACTGGCTCGTTTTCTATTTCATGCCAACCAGGAAATGCGTTTTCGCAAAGTTGTGGGGGATTTTGACCTCTATCATGAGGCAGCCTTTTTTCCTTTTGCAACCCCGCAACATATCCCAATTGTATTTACGCTGACGGACCTTTCTCTTATCCGTTTCCCGGAATATCACCCCAAAGAGCGGGTACTGTATTCACGTTTTTTCTTTCGCCGAAGATGCAAAACAGTAAAGAGTTTTTTGACCATCTCCTCATTTATTCGAGATGAAATGTCGGTTTATATCGGTATACCAAAAAGCAACACAACGGTCACATATCCGGGGTATGACCCCACTGTTCTGTACCCTCGGACCGGGGATGAAATAGAAGATTGTTTGAATCGGCTTGAATTGCCAAGAAAATATTTTCTGTTTGTCGGTACCGGCGATCCCCGGAAAAATATGGCTGTTATTCCAAAGGCGCTTGAGCAATCAGGGCTGGGCGATTTGCTTGTGGTGGCGGGATGGAAGGGGTGGGTGGAACAGGGCCTGTGGGACAGCGCACATTTTTTGGGGTACGTAGATGACACGGACTTGGCGCGTCTTTATTCCGGTGCCATCGCGTTGATTTTTCCCAGTCGCTATGAGGGGTTCGGATTACCCGTTCTTGAGGCCATGGCTTGCGGTTGCCCTGTGGTGACCACCCGGGAAGCCAGCATGCCCGAAGTGGCTGGAGATGCTGCGACTTATATGAAAGATCCGGATGACGCCAATGGACTCGCAAATATTTTAACTGAACTGGCAGAACAGCCCGAAACGAGGCGAAAGTACGCGACAAAAGGACTGGCTCAGGCTTCCCGGTTCTCGTGGCGGAATACGGCGGAATCAACTTTCAGTGTATTTGAGCGCGCATTGGAAAGCAGTAAGAGGAAAATTCGACCGTCAAAGGTGCCGAAAGATGCTCCCGAACATAATCGGCCACTCAAAGTTGCAGTGGGATCCCAGTTTATGAACGTGAAAATGGGGGGAGCCGAAAGATACATTCATGAGGTCTGTTCCCGTTTGGAGAGAGATCATCAGATGTTACTGAGTTACATTACAAGTGATGGATTTGGGACTTTTCCTCTTTCGGCTACTGCTTTAAAATTTAAGTCCTCGGGTTTTCATCACGCTTGGCATAGGGAAATCAGAAACATCCTCCAAAGGACCGAGCCTGATGTGGTGTATGTGCACCATACGGTTCCCTGGATCAGTGATCTTTTGCTCCATGCTGCCAAAGACCTGGCTCTTCCGGCGGTGCTGATGTACCACAGCGATGTGACCGGTCCGGAATTTACCAAAAAGATTTTGGGATTTCTATATAACCAATTTATTGCCAGGCAGTCGTTTAAGCTTTGTGAAAAATTGCTCGTGCCTTCACAGGCCTTTGCCGAATGGTCCCCGTATCTCGCACGGATAAAAAAGGATTTGACGGTTGTGCCGCCGGGAGTTGATCCCGTGATGACCGAAGGCCACCGTAATCCTGAAAGATTATATCTCTTGTTCATTGGAAAGCCGCACTTGAAAAGTAAAGGTATTGATCTGCTGGTGAAAGCCCATAAAAACCTTCGTTCTCAGTGGCCCGATTTGGAACTATTTGTGATCGGTTACATCGGGAAAAGGTATCGCAGGTCGAAAGAGGAAGGTGTCCGATATCTTGGTTATGTTTCTTCCAGGCGCGAATTGGCCGACTGGTATGCGTCTGCCGCGGTAACTGTTCTCTCCAGTACTATCCCTGCCGAATCATTTGGAATGGTGATTGCCGAAGCGCTGCTGGCAGGGTGTCCTGTGGTCGGCCCAAACGAGGGTGGCGTTCCGGGGTTGATTGAGGACGGACTGAACGGATGCCTGTTTTCACCTGGAGACGTAAATGATTTTTCTAAAGCAATAGAGCGTGCGTTGAAACGTCAAAATGAACTCAGAAGTTATATTTTGGCGAAGCGAAAATCTTATCAGGAGTTCTATAACTGGGACCGGACTGCGGGAATTGTGGCTGATGTTCTCGAATCAGCCGCAAGAAGGATTGTTTAAGAATTGAGCATGAAATCGCAACCGGATTCATCCATGTTTTTGGACATTCGTGATAAACCACGATTGGATCATCCTGAATATATGGCCAACTCCAATGAATTTCTGGTGGATTATCGAATTCACGGTCAATATGAGACGCTCCTTTGTGGGCTTCAGGAATATGTCGAGGACGAGATCCTTGATCCTTGGGCGCCTTTGGACCGGCATGCGCTCTGGTCTCTTTAATATCGCCCATGTGTCATGCCAAGAGGAAATTTACTGCGACGAAAAAGGATATCCGGTCTGCGACAAATCGGTGGAGGCATTGTCGCTTCTGCAACGGAAACTTCTGGGTCAATCAATGGATAAGAAGGATCCGGTGAGAATGAAAGAGGTCCGAACCCTTGAAAGGTTGTTTCATCAGTCCAGAGGATTCGTGGGGTATTCCAATCCCGTGGACTGAACGAGGAGGAGAAAGACATGATTGCACAATTATCGGTTTATCCCATTGGTGAGGGGACCAGTTTGGGCCGTTTTGTGAGAAAAGGTGTCGCTGTCATAGAACAATCGGGCTACAAATACGAAGTAGGTGGCATGAGCACTGCTGTTGAGGTGCCGGATCTGGATGCCTTGTTCGACCTGGTAAAAGCGGTCCATGCGGCCCATTTGGGGGAAGGCGCCAAACGGGTGGTGGTGGATTTAAAGATCGATGATCGTCGAGATAAGAACGCGACCATTGAGAGCAAGAAAACATCCGTAGGGGCGGGCCCCCGTGCCCGTCCTGAATAGACGGGATCCCTGAAAAAGGGCATACGTGGGCGCGAATAATTGGGCGCACACAGGGGTGCGCCCCTACGTGCGTCAGGTGTAGACAGCCGCGGCGGCGTACAGCGCCTTTCCGAGAGCGATCTTGGCGCCTTGCGTTTTCAAGGCCGGTTGAAGAAACGCCAGCCCTTAATCATTTAATGTTTCCAATCAAATTTTCCCAAACGGACTTCACGGACCGGCAGGCTTCGCCGCTCTCATTGAACTCCACAATGGTTTTTCCTGCCACCATGGCGCGGGTAAAATCCGGATCAAAGGGGACACGACCAACAGGTTTTACGTTTTTTTCCCGTGCAAAGGCTTCAATGGCCTCCCCCATTTCGGGATTGAGATCAAACTTGTTAACGCACAGCATGGCCGGTACTTTGAAAAATGCCGCCAGCTCAGAAACCCTTTCCATATCGTGTTTGCCTGAGACCGAGGGCTCGGCAACAATCAAAACGGCTGAAGCGCCGCCCATGGATGCAATTACCGGACAACCCACACCGGGAGGGCCGTCGGTGAGCAGGTAATCAAGCCCGTTTTTTTCAGCCAGCTCCCTGCCTTCTTTGCGGATGAGGGTCACCAGTTTTCCGGAGTTTTCTTCGGCAATCCCCAGGCGTGCATGGGCCATGGGACCAAACCGCGTGTGGGAAATAAACCACTCGCCACTGGTGTTAACGGGGAACGTTATGGCCTTTTCAGGACAGAAATAATAACAAACACCGCACCCTTCGCATTCGATTTCGTCCACTCTATAATCCCGGCTGATGGCATTCCATCGGCACAAATCCCGGCACAGATCGCATTCGGTGCATTTATCGAGATCGATTTTCGCCGTGTGACCGGCGTCGAAATCGTGACGTTCTATTATTTCGGGTGCCATAATTAGGTGAAGATCCGCCGCATCCACATCCGCATCGCACAATACCTTGTCTTTCGCAAGGGATGCGAACGCTGAAATAACACTGGTTTTTCCTGTCCCGCCCTTGCCGCTGATAATAACGATTTCTTTCATGATATGCTCCCTTTCCGTCCCGCAATCGCTTCAATATCATGATAGAGCTGAACGAATTTTTCTTTCCATTCCGGTATGGCAGTCACCATCATGTCCCCCCTTGAATATGCCTCGGCAATTTTACGATCAAAGGGGATCTTCATCAGGACGGGAATATTTTCAGCCTCGGCATAGTCCAGGACCTTGTCGTCGCCCATATCGGACCGGTTGATGACCAGGCCGCAAGGAATGTCAAGGATGCGGACAGCGCCTACCGCAAGCTTTAAGTCATGCAGGCCGAACGGGGTGGGTTCGGTGACCAACAACACAAAATCCACCCCTTTCATAGCGGCAATGACAGGGCAGGAGGTTCCCGGAGGCGCGTCAATGATGGTCAACACTTCCGGACGGGTGTATCTTCTGACGGCTTTGATCAGCGGGGGTGACATGGCTTCTCCCACCCGCAGTTTTCCATGCACAAACTCCATTCCATCGAACTGTCCCCTCTCGATAACTCCCAATTCCCGTGTGGTTTCAGTGATGGCTTTTTCCGGACAAACTTCCATGCACCCGCCGCAGCTGTGGCACATCTCGACAAAAGGCAATACGGTCTCTCCAATCACCACAATGGCCCTGAATTGACAGATTTCCCCACATTTGCCGCAAAGGGTGCACTTTTCCATATCCACCTCGGGTACCGGTGTGGTAAGGGTGTATGTTTCTTCCATTTGAGGTCGAATGAAAAGATGGGCATTGGGCTCTTCCACATCGCAGTCCAAAATCTGGACCGGCGTATCAACGCTCACGGCCAGATTTGTGGCGATGGTGGTTTTTCCCGTGCCCCCCTTACCACTGGCGATACTGATGATCATCATACTTCTCCTTTAGCGATTGTTTCTCTGCTTGATCATATAGTCATTCAGGGCTTCTTGAAGGGTTTCCGCGGCCAGGAAGGCGCAGTGCCGGTCTTCATCGGGAAAGCCGCCCAGAAATTCAAGGATACGCTCACCGGTGATTTCAAGCAGTTTATCGGGTGTCTTAGAAATAGCCATTTCCACCGCAAAAGACCCACAGACTGCGCTGGTACCGCAACCATCGGTTTGAAATGATGCCTCCTGAACGTGATTGTTCCGGAACCTTAAAAAAATCTTCATGGTATCACCACACGAACCGGTAACCACCGCGTATCCATCCGGATCCTCCATGGGCCCCATGTAGCGCATATCTTGCCATCTCTCAAAGGCCCGCTCTCCATAGGTTGCGCGGGTCTCCTCATAAATTTGATCCTGCAATCCGTCTATGAAACTGTCCAGATCGTCACTCATCTGCTTCCGACTCCCTTCCGGGTGATGAAACCGGCGTCAATGATCGCAGCGATTCTCCCCTTGTATGAGGGTATTGTTCAGATATTGGTTCGCCAGAGATTCCGGCGAATCCATGGGGGCGCCGATGATGACCTCAATGCCGTTTTCCCGCAACAACCGTTGGGCGGTTTCACCCATCCCACCGACAATGGCCACATTGGCACCTTGGTCATGGAGCCATTGGGGCAGCACCCCCGGTTCATGGGGCGGTGGATTCCGCATTTCGGTCTTGACGATCTTTCCGTTCATGGTTTCAATAAAGGCAAACTGTTCACAGTGCCCGAAATGGGAACTCAATTTTCCGTCGCTCACCGGTACCGCAAGCATTTTGCTTTTTCCGTCATCTTTATTAATAACCGGGAATTCCGATCGTGTCTTGGAAGATAGCGTTTTTTTGTCTTTTGTCAACTGCACGATTCTATCCACCAATTTGTTGAATTCTTCTGTTATGGGAAGTGTCGCATCATCCAATATCGCCATGCTGCCGGCATCGCCGTTCATCACCACCTGGGGCTCAAGGGGAAGCGTTCCCAGAAGATTGAGCCCCTCTTCTTTGGCGGTCAGCATGCCGCCTTGGGTTTTGAAAAGATCGATTGGTTTACCGCAATGGGGGCACAGGAGTCCACTCATGTTTTCAACCAGACCCAGGATTTCCATATTAACCTGACGGCAAAAATTGATGGACTTTCGTACGTCCGCCAGTGATACCTCCTGCGGTGTTGTCACAATCAGGGCCAATGCGTCGGGAATGGTTTGGGCCACGGTGAGGGGCTCATCCCCGGTACCCGGCGGTGAATCGATAACCAGATAGTCGAGGTCATCCCACTCGAGATCAGATACAAATTGCCGAATGACACCGATCTTTAAAGGTCCCCGCCAGATGGTGGCGGCATCTTTGTTCTCCCCCAGCAGGCTTTCAATGGAGATAACTTCCATATTGGGAAGATAGCTGATGGGACGCGCTTTTCCGCTTCCGGTGCTCTCCCGAAGATTTCCTTTGAGGCCCAACATTCTGGGGATGCTGGGACCGTGAAGATCCACATCCATGAGCCCCACCTTGTACCCCTTTCGGGCCAGCGACACGGAAAGGTATGTTGCCACACTGCTTTTTCCAACGCCGCCCTTGCCGCTCATGACCAATATTTTATGTTTGATTCGAAGCAGGCGCTTTTTGATCTCGATATCCTGCATCTTGTGTTGATCCTTCTTGGTTTTGTCTTCTTTTCCCATCATTTTGATTCTCCTTGAATATCCTCAAACACGATTCCTGTCTTTTCTGCTTTGTCCATCTCCGCATCCCGGCATTCGAAATCTTTTACGACCCAGCGCATTTTTCAAATAGGCATCGATGACCTCATCGACCCTTCCCGCTACAAATGGGATGATTTTAATATTGCGGGCCTCAATGAGTTTGGCGAAGAAATCGGATACGCCCCCACAGATCAAGGTGTTTATGCCCATTTCCGAAAGGTTTGCGGCGCGTGAAAATGGAGAGGTGCAATCAATGGATACCCGATATCTTTCATTGACCACGCCATGTTGAATATCCAGAATGATCAATGTCCTTGTGGCATCGAACAGGGGTGAAATACGATTATTCCAAACGGTTACTGCCACCTTCATTTGTCTTACTCCTCCATGGACCCTAAGACAGCAATTTGCATGCCACGTTTGCCTGAAATGATTGCTTCGCTATGTTAGTAATGTGATATAAATAGGTTAGATCATCTATAAGATGGCTGGGCAGCCATGCGAACCGCGGTGAGTGACTCGAAATTGAGACTCTCATGGACGATAGGATCGTTTTTCCGCGACTCTATGCTTGTTGCTTCCGTTTGCTTCGTCCATCTGTTTTCGGCAGTTGAATGCCCAGCTGTTTGATTTTTCGAAACAGCGTGCTCTTGTGCATCCCCAGGTCTCTTGCAGTCGCCAGTCGGTTAAAATGATTGCGTTGGAGTGCATCCTTTATGACCTGGGATTCCGTCAATTTGAGTGCTTCATTGATTCCCGCGGAAGGGGGTTCAACAAAAAGGTGCTGCAGGTTTTCCGGCAAGCAGTGAATGCCGATTTCGCCCTCCGGACACAAAACCAGTGCATGTTCAATGATGTTTTCGAGCTCGCGAATATTGCCCGGATAATCATGGAACAGGAGGAGGGAAAGGGCCTGCTGGCTGATCCCCGTCACCATTCTCCCCTGCAGTCGGTTGAATCGTTCAATAAAATGTCGGACCAACGCGGCAATATCTTCCCGGCGTTCCCGTAGCGGGGGCAGGGCCAGTCGCACCACATTAATCCGGTAAAACAAGTCCTGCCTGAAAAACCCCTTTTTCACCTGTTCTGACAGGTCTTTGTTGGTGGCGGCAATTACCCGCACATTTGCTTTGAGTTCCCTGGTGCCGCCCAGGGGCTGATATGTTCTTTCCTGAAGCACGCGCAAGAGCCTGACCTGAAATGCCGGACTGAGATCCCCGATTTCATCCAGCAGGATGGTCCCTCCTTCAGCCAAAGCGAAATGTCCGGGTTTGTCCTTTAAGGCATTGGTAAAGGCACCGGCTTTATAACCGAAAAGCTCTGATTCCAGGAGACTGTCCGGCAGGGCGCCGCAGTTAATGGCCACAAACGGTTTTTTTCGACGGGGACTCAAGTCGTGAAGAGCTCTGGCCAGAAGTTCCTTACCGGTGCCGGTCTCGCCCTGGATCAAGACGGAACTGTCGCTTTCAGCCACCTGGGGAAGAATGTTGAAAATTCGGTGCATGGCAGGGCTGCGGCTAACCATATCCCCTACCTGGCAACGGGCATCCAGTTCCCTGCGCAATTCCTCCACCACACTCATATCGCGAAAGGTTTCAACCCCACCCAGCACCTTTTTTTCACTGTCTTTCAACAGGCTGGTGGAAACCACCACGGGAATGCGGCGTTTGTCCCTGTCCACGATGTAGGTGGACGTATCCACAAAGTCTTTGCCCTGTTTCATGGTTCGGCGAAGGGCGCAGTCCGTTTCACACATGTTGGACCGAAACACTTCCCAACAGTGTTTACCCATGGCTTCCTCCCTGGGGATCCGTGTGATTCGTTCCGCAGCCTGGTTAAAGGACGTAATGCGCCAGTCATGATCAACGGTGAAAACCCCGTCGGAAATGCTTTCCAGAATGATTTCGGTGACATGTGAAGGGATTCGGTATGGTTTCTTTTTGTTCATGACCTTCCGTACTACGGAAACGGAAATGGTATCAGCTACAGGGGTGGCGACCAGCGGCTGGTGAAGCCGTCATAACTCCAGCAGTCCTGAAGGGCTTTTCGGGAAGTGTATTGTGGATTTTCCGCCCATAAAAGCATCTGTTCGTGGGCGGTGTTCAGCTTTTTGAACTGATCGTCATCGCCGCCCGCGTCCGGATGACAAACTTTTGCCATCTTTTTGTAAGCGGTTCTGATTTTGGCCTTTGTCATTTCATCGGACAAATCACTTCTTTTAAGATTGAGGATTTTTAGATGCCTTGATTCTTCCCTGGAAAGTCTCGGGCTGCTGTTCCGGTTGGGTTTGATCGCTTCAAGGCCAATGGATTTATGATGGTTTCGGTTTACCAGATGAAGGGATGCATAACTCATGGAGTGATTGTTGTTCACCATGTCGTGCCATTCCCTGCTAAATTCCAGCACCATTCTTTTGAGATCTTCAGCGGGCTTGTTTCCCCGGGTTCGGCTACGTTTGAATCTCGAGATATGTTTGCTCCAGACGGGAAATACGTCGAGGATCACTTGATCGCTGGTAAAAGAAAAGGCCGCATAGCGGGTGTTGAGCGCTCTGAGCAATCCCTTTGAAAGAGAAAGCACCCACTGGATATAGCTGCGGCACTCTTTTGAACAATAGCGTCTGCGAGCACCGATATCATCTTTCCCGCAGGCCAAGCAGGCATTCTTCTTGGTTGCAGTCGGAACCTTTTGAATTTGGCTGGTGGCGGTTTTAGGCATTGCTGTTTCTTGTCAAATGTTTTTGTTCGCTGATCTTTGTCAACCAAAACGGTCGTTGCAGGTGGTCTCTGCAAATGGATAAACCCGCTGCTTTCTATTACTTCCTTTTTTAGCTCAAACGTCACCTGTAATCAAGCGAATCTTCAATTTCCGGGAAAGTATAATTGGTTTCCCGTGAAAAGTAAGATCCTTCTTGGGGAATTGTGCGGGCTACTGTATCGGCCGCAGTGCCGGTCGGCACTGGCTTAAGCGCCTGCTGCCGGGCGAAGAAAAACTGGCAAAAATTGAAAAACGACTCAATCGATGGGGAGTTCTGTTGCTGGTGGCGGGGCGGTATATCGAAGGACTGAAACAAACCTTGGGGCTCATTTCCGGCGTTCTTCGCATGGCGCCAAGCCGTTTTCTATTGGCAAATGCGATGGCCAGTCTCTGCTGGGCGATTCCGCTGGCCCTGATTCCCTACTGGATAAACCAACACGCTCACCAATTTCTGCAAATCAGCAAGAAATATAAAGCATTGTTCTATTCTTCAGGGGGCATGGGAACTTTGTTGATGGTCAGCCGCAATTGACAGCGCAGGCACCTTTTCGCTTCTTCCAGGGCCGATTGCTCATCGAAAGCGTGCTCCACTTCTTCAAAGCCCTTCAGGCATTCTTCAACCGGAAGCATTTCCTCGTGCATCCTTTTCCAGTAAGCAAACCCTTCGTCTCTGCCCAGGACTCTGTTTTCCGGTTCCTCGGGAACGAACCTTTGTGTGATGTCGCCCGTTCCCCCAAGATGCTTGTCAATTTCCGAGGCGGCCTCTCTTCCACCACGGATGGCTTCAATAACCGTTGCCGGGCCGCTCATCACGTCCCCGCCGGTAAAAACCCGTTTTCGGGACTGGGCTTTTGCCTTTTCGGCCCGAATGAGTCCGCGCCGGGTTAACTCGACGTCAAAGGCTTTGGGGATAATCGCTTTTTGCCCGATGGCCATAACAAAGAAATCGACTTCCAACATGAATTGGCTCCCTTCAACGGGAACCGGGCGACGGCGGCCGCTGGCATCCGGTTCACCCAGTTCCATGCGGATACACTGGATCTGAAGGCAGTCGTCCTGGCTAATGATCCGAATGGGTGCTACCAGAAAATCGATTTTGACGCCTTCATTGATGGCTGCTTCGACCTCTTCCGGCGAAGCAGGCATCTCTTGGCGGGTCCGCCGATACAGCATGGTGACCTCATCCACACCCACACGCAGGCCGCAACGTGCCACATCAATGGCGACGTTTCCGCCGCCCACCACGGCGACCCGGCCTTTCAGTTCGGATTTGCCGGTCAGGTTGATTTTTTGCAGTGCTGAAAGACCATCCAGCACCCGCGGGTCATCCTCTCCTGGAATTCCCATGGTGGTTCCTTTAGTGGTCCCAATCCCCAGAAAAATGGCATCGAATCCTTCATTAAAGAGGTCTTCCAGGGATTCAACCGGTGTGCTATAACGGAACTCCACTCCAATATCTTCAATGTCCTTAATTTCCTGATCCAGCACATGGCGCGGCAAACGGTACTCAGGAATTCCCATGCGCATGGTGCCGCCACCCTTTTCCAAAGCTTCAAATACAGTAACCGCGTGGCCTTTCTTCCTGATGAACCAGGCGGCTGTAAGCCCTGCCGGCCCGGCGCCGATGACGGCCACTTTTTTTCCGGTATCCGGAAGGATTTCAATTTGTTTTCGCCAACGTCCGTTGTCGCGTTCCGCCACAAATTTCTTGAGCGCGCGGATGCTGATGGCTTCATTGACCTCGCCCCGGCGGCAAGCCGTTTCACACGGGTGGGGGCAGACACATCCCAACGTGTGGGGCAACGGTACGGTCTCGCGAATCACTTCAACGGCGTCCTGATAGCGGCCTTCCGCAATCAAACGAACGTAACGGGACACGTCAATGCCCGCCGGACAGGTATTTGTGCAAGGCAGGATAAAGGCCTCACGCTCCTCGCTCGTAAACGTTCTCTTATCCATTATGGCGCCGGACGGACAGACTTCCACACAGGCTTCACAGAATTTGCAACCGGAGTCCATAATCGGAACATTATTCTGGGTTCCCACATAAGTCTTGATGCCGCGATTGATCAAACCGATGGCGCCGATACCCCGGACTTCCTGGCACATTCGGACACAGCGTTCGCACAGAATACATCGTTCAAGATCCCGAATATAGACCGGCTCATCCTTCGGGATTTCCGGCAGTTTCCTGGGCGCTGAAATGTGTCCGGGAAGGACGTCTTTGACGCCCACCCATTGGACCACCTTTTGAAACTGGGTCGATTCGGCCAGATCTTTGGGATGGTCACTTAGAAGTAGCCAGATAATATTCTTCCGAAACTCCTGAAGCTGAGGCGTATTGGTTCGGACGACCATGCCGTCGGATACATATGTGGTGCAGGACGGCGGCAATCCTCGCATGCCGTCAATTTCAACGAGACACAGGCGACATGCCCCCAGAGGGGGTAAGTCGGGATGATAACACAGATTGGGGATGTAAATGCCGGCGCCAAACGCCGCTTCAAGAACGGTATTTCCTTCTTCGACCTGTAACTGCTTATTATCAATTGTGATATTTATCATTGTATGGCCTCAAAGTTGCACGCATCAATGCAGGTTTTGCATTTAATACATTTTTCCTTGTCAAGAACAGGATATTGTTTCTTTTCCCAGGAAATGGCTTCCACCGGGCAGGCTTTAAAACACTGACCGCATTTGGTGCAGTTCTCTTCGATGAACTCAAATTTTATCAGCGCTGTACACACCCGTGACGGACACACATGGTCACGTATATGCGCCTCATATTCTTGCGGAAAATATCGCATGGTGGTCAAAACGGGATTTGGCGCCGTGTTCCCGAGGCCGCAAAGGGCGGTGTTTTTGATGGTGATTCCCATCTCTTGAAGAAACGTCAGATGTTCCTCTGTTCCCCGTCCGGCTGTAATTTCGTCTAAAACCTCCAGGGTTCGTTTCAGGCCGACGCGGCAGGGCACACACTTTCCGCAGGATTCGTTAACCGTGAAGTCCAGAAAAAATCTGGCCACATCCACCATACAGGTGCGTGTGTCCATGACGACCATTCCGCCGGAACCCATGATGGCGCCGGTCTTATTGATGGATTCATAATCAATGGGGGTGTCCAGCAGGCTTTCCGGCAGGCAACCGCCTGAAGGGCCGCCAAGCTGGATGCCCTTGAATTTGGCCTTTTTCCTAAGCATTCCGCCGCCAGGACCGAATACGAGATCGCGGATAGTCATCCCCATGGGGACCTCAACAAGACCGGTATTTTTGATCTTCCCCGCCAGTGCAAACACCTTCGTTCCCTTACTTTTCTCTGTGCCGATGGATGCGAACCAGTCCGCGCCTTTCTCAAAGACATGACGGACATTGGCCAGGGTTTCCACGTTATTGATGGTGGTGGGTTTCCCCCATAATCCTTTCTGTGCCGGGAACGGCGGACGGATCTTCGGCATTCCCCGCCGGCCTTCGATGGACGCCAGCAGGGCGGTTTCTTCTCCACAGACAAAGGCCCCTGCCCCCTGTTTGATGGTCAGGTGAAAAGAATGGTCGCTCCCCTGGATGTTCTTTCCCAGATAGCCGCGTTCCTCGGTCTGGGCGATGGCCTTGGTCAACCGCTTGATGGCAATTGGGTATTCCGCGCGGCAATAAATGTACCCTTCCGTGGCGCCGATGGCATAACCCGCAATAATCATGCCTTCGATCACCGCATGGGGATCTCCTTCCAACACACTCCGATCCATGAACGCCCCGGGATCACCTTCATCCGCATTGCAGACGATATATTTTTGGTCGCCTTCGGCCTGTCTACAGAAATCCCACTTCATTCCGGTGGGGAATCCGGCGCCCCCGCGTCCGCGCAGCCCGGCTGTCTTCATGGTGTTAATGACGTCCTCAGGGCTCATGGCAAGTGCATTCTGAAGGGCTATGTAGCCTTTGTGGGCCAGGTAATCGTCCAGGCTTTCCGGATCGATTTCACCACAATTGGCCAGCACAACGCGGGTCTGGCTGGCAAAGAACTGTTTGTAATCCTCTCCGGCCAGCTTTTTCTTAACCGGCTCCCCCTTTACCAGATGCTCTTCCACGATGGTCGATACATCTTCAGGGGTCACAAATTCGTAGGTGATTCTTTCTCCATCGGGCGGGACAATATCCACCAGCACATCTCTGAACAACCCCCGGTCGCCGGTCACGACGACATCATAATCATCTTCCAGCTTGTGGTGCTGAATCCCTTCCCTAAAGAACTTGGCTACCTTTTCCGCTCCGGCTGAAATGCCGCTGGTCCCCGTGCATATGAGTATTCTATTTTTCATGATTCCGCAGTCTCCGATCGATACTTATTCCAGGTTTCTTCAATATTCTGAATGGTGCAGCGTCCATAAAAATCGTCATCGATCATGATTACGGGTGCCATTCCACAGCACCCGAGACATGCTACCCGTTCCACGGTGAAAAAGCCGTCTTTCGTGGTTTCGCCCTCTTCAACCTCCAGCTTTTCCAGAAGATAATCAAACAAGCCCTTGGCGCCCATCACATGGCAGGCCGTTCCCTGACATACGCGAATGGTGTGTTTGCCACGAGGGGTCAGATAAAACTGTGTGTAAAAAGTCAGAACGCCGTAAATTTCCACGGGGAATATGGCCAACTCCTGTGCTACCAGCTGCACGGCATCATCCGGAACATAGCCGTAGGCGTCTTGAATCTCTTGTAGCAGCGGAATCAAGGCCCCCTTTTTCTGACTGTACTTTTCAATGAGTGTCCTGGTTGGAGACAGATCTACATTCATGAGCAAATCCTCTTTTTTTTGGGCTTCAGGGCCATGTCGTCTTTAAGGTTTAGGATCTTCCAGAGACATGGAAATTCCTTATATTTTGTGCTAACATATTCAAAACCGCTTTTTTTATCAAGAATTATTTCTTTTGTTATAAGGGGATACTCTGTTGGACAAATCTGAAGCCATAACAAACGGCCATTATCAGTCTCTCTTCCGAAATGTGACCGAGTATATTGTCGCCATCAACAGAAAATTTGAGATTGTCATGGCCAATGATCTGTTCAAAGAACGGTTCGGCGGCCACCCGAAAAGCTTTTGTTATCAAGCCTGGAAAAAAGGGATTTCAAGTGTTCGGACTGTATCGYYGAACGAACATTTCTGGATGGAAAAAGCCACCAGCGTCAGGAAAAAGTTCTTTTGAAAGACGGCCGAAAGGCTGAGATGCTCCTTCGGACCACACCCGTCAAAGATGCCCGTGAGCGGATTATTTACGTGTTGGAAACGGCTGTGGACGTTACCGAAAGCGGAAAGCTGCTGAAGGAACTGTCCCAGTTAACAGGCAATCTTGAACAGGTGATATCGGAAAGGCTGAATCGCTTGCGGCAATCGGAGGAGAAATACCGGACGATTTTTGAGCGCTCCGGGGATGCCATCATGCTCACGGATCCCAAGGGCGCCGTCCTGGAAGTGAATCAGGCCGGCGTCGATATTCTGGGGTTTAAGAAGCGAGAACAGGTCCTGAAGATAAATTCGGTAACGGAATTTTTTAAAGATGAGGACGACCTCTACCGATTTCAGAAAAGATTGTTTCGGGACGGTTTTCTAACCGGTTACGAAGCGCCCTTGCTGCGAAAAGACGGTTCCATCTTTTATGGGCTTTTGACAGCCAACGTCACCCTGGACGTGGTGGGGCAGATTACCGGGTATGTTTTTATTGTTCGCGATGTGACCAAACGGAAAAAGGCCCAGGAGCAGATCGAATGGCGCAATCAATGGCTTGCCACCCTGAACTCCACATCCGTGGCCATCGGCAGCAGTCTGGATCTCGATGAAATCGTCAACAACACCATTGAAAAAATCATGGGGATCCTTGAGTCGGTCAGTGTCAGGATTTATCGGCTTGACAAAAAGAGCCAGACGTTAACCTTGTTGGCGAGCAGAGGCCTTTCCACGCGATTTGTGGAAAACGGGCGCATCAAAACCCGTGAAATGGGGGAAGGTTTTCTGGGAAATACGCTGATTACTTCCGAAACAAGCGTGGTAACCGATCCTGCGAATCTGGAAGCCGCCAACGCCGATTTGTTCTTGGAGGAAGGGATAAAATCGGCTATTTATGTCCCTTTGGTTTCAAAGGGCAAGCCTGTGGGGGCCATGGTTATTTCCAGTCGATCCACCTCTGATTTTCCCGACGATAATCTGGAATTTCTGTCGGCCATCGGAAACCAGATCGGGGTCGCCATTGAAAAGGCAGCCCTTTATGAAAACCTGAAAAATGCCTACCAGGAACTCAAGGAGGCTCAGGAACAGGTGATTGCCCAGGAGAAACTCGCTTCTTTGGGCAAATTGTCCGCAACCATTGCTCACGAGATCAACAATCCCCTGGCAGCGGTACTGACCTACAATCGCCTTCTGATCAAGCAGAATCGAAACGGGCGTCTCACACCGGAAAGGGAAGATGATATTGCACGATATCTGACCATTATGGAATCTGAAACCGCGCGGTGCGGGGAAATCGTGAAGAACCTTCTGGCGTTCTCCCGTCAGTCCCGGATCAGTATCGAAAATAAGAACATTGAGGAAATCGTGGACCGAACCCTCGCTTTGTTGTCCCATGACTTGGAAATGAAGGGCGTCAAGGTGGTCAAACATATCGAATCGGATCTTCCCGAAATCCAGTGTGATTTTAGACAGATTCAGCAGGCTCTTCTAAATGTTGTGGGAAATGCCTCTGAAGCCATGGACGGCGGAGGGATTTTGACCGTGGCGGCAAGACGTTCCGTAAAAAGGCCTAACATGGAAATCAGGATTTCCGATACGGGATGCGGCGTTCCAAAGGAGCACTTGAAAAGTATTTTTGAACCTTTTTTTACCACCAAGGAGGAAGGAAAGGGCGTTGGTCTGGGACTTTCAGTGGTATACGGGATCGTCACCCGGCACCATGGAACCATTGAAGTGGAAAGTGAACCGGGGGAAGGGACTGCCTTTACCATTTGTCTCCCCTTGGCCGCCGTCACCGGGACGAAAGCCTCCGTTTGAACGGGCTCGGTGCTCGAATTCTTCTTTTTGGCTGCGATTTTTTGAGGAAATATATCCTCTGATAAGGAGCAAACAATGACAAAGATGCCCAGCATTCTGGTTGTGGATGATGAGGCTGCCATACGTGAGTCCCTCAAAGACTGGCTCATGGAGGATGGGTACGGCGTTGCCTTAGCCGCCGACGGGAAAACGGCCGTTGCCATGGTGGAAGGGTCACAATACGATGTGATCCTTCTCGATTTGAAGATGCCGGGGATGGACGGGCTTGAAACCATGCGGTGCATCAAAGAGATCAGCCCCGATTCGGAAATCCTGATGATGACCGCTTACGCTTCGGTGGATACGGCGGTTCAGGCCATGAAAGAAGGGGCCTTTGACTACCTGGTCAAACCCTTTGATCCGGATGAGGTGGAGCTGCAGATCAAAAAGATCGTGGCCCACAGAGAGATGCGCTTTGAAAATATCATGTTGCGCAAGAAACTGGAAGAGCAGTATCAATACGATGAAATCATCGGTAAGAGTGCAGTGATGCAGGAGATCTTCGATCTAATCGACCGTGTCGCGCCGTCGGAGTCAACGGTTCTGATTACCGGCGAGAGTGGCACCGGAAAAGAGTTGATCGCTCAGGCCCTTCACGGAAACAGCAGTCGCTGCTTTATGCCGTTTGTTGCCATAAACTGTGGTTCCCTGCCGGAGTCCCTTTTGGAAAGCGAACTGTTCGGCTATGAAAAAGGCGCCTTCACCGGGGCGGATCACGCCAGGAGAGGTCGTTTTGAGATGGCTCAGGGGGGGACCATCTTTCTGGATGAAATCGGGGATATCAGTTTGAAAACCCAGGTGGATCTTTTGAGGGTTCTGCAGCAGAGGGAAATCTCCAGGCTGGGAAGTGAAAGCGCAATCGAAGTGGATGTTCGTATATTGGCTGCCACGAACCGGGATCTGAAAGCCGCCATTAAGAAAGGCGACTTTCGAGAGGACCTGTTTTATCGTCTCAACGTAATTACCATTCATGTTCCCCCGCTTCGAGAGCGAAAGGAAGACATTCCGCTGCTGGCCAAAGCCTTCGTAAAACAACAGTGTGTTGAAATGAACAAAGAGATGGTGAAAATCAGTCCCGGCGCCATGCGGCAGTTGATGGACTACCATTGGCCCGGAAATGTTCGGGAATTGGAAAATATTGTCGAAAGAGCCCTGGTTATCGGGTCCGGAAAAGAAATTGTGATTGGTGATTTGCCCTTCTCACACGGCGATGGCGATGCTTCTGATTTGCCCAAATCTCTTAAAGCCGTGGAAAAGGCCCACATTCTTAGGATTTTGGAGCAAACCAACTGGAATATCAGCAAAGCCGCTCGGGAAATGGATATTGATCGGCAAACCCTCTACAACAAGATGAAGAAGTATGCCATCAAAAAGGGGGAATCCTGATTCGTCGTGTCCGAGTGCATTTATGTTTGCCCCTTGGGTTCTGTTGATATGGAACTCCTCGAATGTATTTCCCATGCCCTTTCCAAAAGGTCAAACATGGCTGTCAAGCTTTTACCGGCCACGGGGGAACCCGTCTATGCCTATGATGCGAAACGCGGACAATACAGTTCAAAAAGGATCTTAAAGCGTTTGGGAGCCTGCTGCCCACATGAGACGTTCAAGATTATGGGTGTGACTCGGGTGGATCTGTACGTTCCCATCCTTACCTTTGTTTTCGGAGCGGCTCAGATGTCCGGTCGGTGCGCGGTGATTTCCACCCAAAGGCTGGATCCCGTTTACTATCAGGCGCCCGAAGACCGCAACCTGCTGATGGAACGGGTTAAGAAGACTGCCGTTCATGAACTCGGCCACAGCATGGGCCTGATTCATTGCCGTGACCGCCGATGCGTCATGTTCTCCTCCACCCGCATAGAGGACACGGATTTCAAAAAACCGGAATTCTGCTATACCTGCCGGGAACTTTTCAAATGGAATCTGAATCAGCGACCTCACCTTGCCGAAACGAAAGTGTAACATATCTCGGCACCTGTCTAAAATTTCAACATAATCCTGCTTAGATTTATAAAAACAAATAGTTATAATATCTTTTGTTGCGGCTATTAGGGGATCTGTCGAAAATTTAGTCAAAGCTTCATTTATGCATATGGGGTATCTTGTTAAGAAAAATAATAATTTAAAAACAAGGTGTTATCCTAAATCCGGATGTCATCTTTGAAAAATGGCATCACCTTTGCATTGAAAAAACCAAAAAGGAAACAATGACCGTTTTTGAATATAGATTTCTAAAATCCGGCATTTTAAAAGGTGAGGAGGAGAAAATGGGAACCAAAAGAGAGTCCATGAAAATTGTACCGCCTGGAAAAAAGAAATGTGTGTGGATGGAAGCGGGAGTGGTGTCATACAAACTCTGCGATAATAATTATGATTGTCCCACCTGCGTTTATGACCAGGGCATGCAGCTGAAGGTTGCCAAAGAGAAAGAAAAGGCAGCGGTCGCAACGGTTGCCGTGACACCCGATAAGTTCACCGAAAGTTGGGTGGAACGGATGATGAAGCTGCCTGCCTCACAGCGAAAATGTCGATATATGATAACCGGAGAAGTTGGACGGAAAATCTGTCCCAACGTTTACGAATGTGGCAACTGTTCTTTCGATCAGATGATGCAGGCCCGTATCGAGAGCGAGGTTCTGCCGGTTCACGCGGCTAAAGAGGTGGAAAGGGTTTGAGGTGGCGGAAGATGTTTATTACCACGAAGGCCA
>ADZZ01000311.1 GCA_000179315.1 delta proteobacterium NaphS2 | reverse complement strand
TCGACCAATCAAATGAACAGCTTCGCCATTTCTTGTGCTCTTCCACTTTTCTGAACAGGAAAGGATGATCCCCTTTCTTCACACCCAGAATGTAATGAAGATTGTATTTTCCGCCTCCCTTATGTGTGGCGCATTCGAACTTAGGGCATCTTCGGTAATGATAACGGGCAGGTGTGGATGGTCCTTTCTAAGACTGTCGAAGAAACGTTTTGCGGCATTACGCTCACAATCGTTCTTGCTTTGGCCGTCTTGTTTGATTATGAACTCCGGGGCTAACGGAATGACCTCTTTGAGATCGGGATGAACAATTGCCGCCCCCAGCATCTGTTGGTAATAGGTGATTTCGCCGGTCTTTTTGTTTACTTTTTGCAGACAATTATCAGAGAAAATTTTCTTCGAGGAAAAGTAGCCTGTTCCGTCCAAAGATAACAGATAGCATCCCTGGAAGAAAGCCAGGCGCTCCAGAGCTTTGCCTCTTTGCAATTTACTAAAAATATTCTTATACGCAGGTCGAATTTCCACAGGGTCTACTTCATCCAGAATCGTTCGCATCTGCGAGTCACAAGGTATACTTTCTACATGATAAATGCTTTCTAAATTCTCAGCGGCTTGTCTTCGTTTGTCAAAAGCAAGCAGGGACGGATCTTTGAGAGAGAAAACGGCAAAGCCAGACATCAAGGCGTCTGCCATTGATATTTCCGGATTACCCTCACGGTAGTCCGATACTCCCAAAAAATCTTGGCTCATACGACGATTTCCCGTGCTGTAAATAATTTGATTGAAAAAGTCATTTTCGCTGGGAATTTCTTCAGATTTGGTATAAATAAGATGGCTTTCTGTCCACTTAAATATGCAGATAGCCATGACCACAAAATCGTCTACAAATCCGGAGATTGGAATCCTTGAACTCATCGACCCCGCTAAGTGCTACGAATTCTTCAGAGAAAAGAAGTGGCCATGTGGTATTTGTTGTCCAAAATGTACCTCAAACCGGGTCAAAAAGAACGGTCACAAACGTAATGCTCCGCTTTGTCGGAACTATAAATGCAATAACTGCGGTTGCCGTTTCAACGATTTTACGGGTACCATTCTGGCAAGAAAACACCATCCCATCAGAGTATGGATCGTCATGTTATACCTCATGGGACTAAACCTATCCAACAGGCAAATCGCCGCGGAGCTGGACCTTAATCCGGATGTCGCCCATAGGATGACTATTTTGCTTCGGAGCGAAATCGCTGCAAGGAAGCCGGGATGTAAAGTCAGTGGGGTAGTAGAGTGCGACGAAGTATACGTAATTGCAGGGCATAAAGGGCATCCGGAAAAAGTTCGTCAGAAAGGGCGAGCACCACGGTGCAGAGCGCTCAAGGGTGCTCCGGGCCGAGGAACTCTTGAAAAGAAAAACCTCCTGTCCTCGGAATCATTGAACGTTCCGGGGATGTCGCCATTTTTATGCTTCCAGACGTTAAACAAAAACCATCGAACCGATTTTGCGGTCTGTTATACACCAGGACTGTGATACAGATGAGTACAGCATTACATCATCTCACTGACTGGGCTATACCATAGACTGTTGTCA
>ADZZ01000312.1 GCA_000179315.1 delta proteobacterium NaphS2 | reverse complement strand
GAAACGTGATCGCCGTCTAAACCATGAAGCACTGATCTGAAAGCCGTCGATCATAAGCGGGAAAGCAGACCCAAACAMCTGTTAACTTCAGCAGGATCTCCGAAGCCGAAAAGGGGGATGGCTATGTATAAAAAGGTCTATGGGCTGACCCACTACCCTTTTGAAAAAGATCTGGAACCGGACAAACTGTTTGGTTCAAAAGCTGCTGATGAGCTTGAAGCCCGGCTCCATTATCTGTTGAAGCTGCGCGGTATCGGGCTTGTCACCGGAGAAGTGGGCAGCGGGAAAACCAGTATCTGCCGAAAGATGGCCGCTTCTCTGAATACGGGTCTGTACCGGGTGTTTTACGTTCCTCTGACCACCGGCAATGTAACGGATATCTACAAATCCATTGCCTGGGAAATGGGGCTAACCACGGAACGGAGCCTGGCAGCCCTTTATCGTTCCATCCATATGGAGGTCAACCGACTCTGTCTGGAATCCAAAATCAGGCCAGTGCTGATTATTGATGAAGCGCAATACTTGAGAAACGAGGTCCTCGAAAACCTCAGGCTGCTGACAAACTATGAGATGGACTCACAAAATCGTCTCTGCATGATATTTGTTGGCCAGGCCGAGTTGAGGCGACGGCTTTCACTGTCCGTCCATGAGCCTTTGGCTCAAAGGCTTGTGGTGCGTTATCACATATCCGGTCTTGCAAAAGAGGAGTTGCTCCCTTATCTGAAACACCGGCTTGAGTTGGCCGGAACCCAGATGGATCTTTTTGAACAGCCGGCTCTTGAAGCGCTTTTTCAGGCGACAAACGGTCTGCCACGCAAAATCAATCTGCTGGCACACCTCTCATTGAATGTGGCGGCACTGCAGAATGCCCAGCTTGTATCGGCTGAACATATTCTTACCGCAGTGGAGGAAACGGGATAGTGCTAAACCTGCATGATCAGATTCG
>ADZZ01000313.1 GCA_000179315.1 delta proteobacterium NaphS2 | reverse complement strand
GAATTTGGTCCATATGCACAATCCAAGGCCGATAGCCGCGGTGGCAAGGCGTCTACCTTTGATTTTCTTGGATTCACGCACTACTGCAGCCGGTCCAGGAACGGCAGGAAATTCCGGATGAAACGGATCACTTCTCGCAAGAAGTTTACCGCCAAAATTCGGATGTTTAGGGATTGGCTGAAAGCCAACCGGACCCTGCCGACCGATGAGCTAATGGGTAAGGTAGGCTCGAAATTGCAGGGACACTTTGCCTACTACGGAGTCACGGACAATTCAAAAGGTCTCAACCGGTTTTCCTATGAGGTTCATCGTCTGTTGTTCAAATGGCTGAACAGGCGAGGTAAACGAGGGTGTATGAACTGGGAGAAGTTTAACCTACTTCTTAAAAAGTTTCCTCTGCCGCAACCCCGTATTACGGTAAACCTTTTCGCTTAATCGTGAAGCGTACTCATGAGGAGCCGTGTGCGTAAATAGCGCAAGCACGGTTCTGGGAGGGGCCGGGGCCAACTGCTACCAATCTCATGTGGTCTTATGATACGTAGTAGCCGCGTGCGGCGAGGGCGTAGTCTGAGGCATATTGCGTTAAGGTTGCTGAAGAAACCGGTCTACTCGACGTTATCGAATCCTATCACGAGATGGAGCGAATTTCAAGGGTAAAAAGTTAAATAACTAGTTGAATTTATTGGCATAAAAATTGAAAAAATTTTCATTTTTCGTGCCAAAATTCTCTGCGCATAATAAAAAAAATGCGCGGAACTGGCTGGAAAAATTGGAAAAGGTTCAAAAACGGTGAAACTTTAGTTAAGCCAGTACAAGCTTTCCCAAAAACGCCAAGGTCCTCCCGGTCTGCGTGTAAGCACAGGTTCGCTTACCTCTTTTTCAAATATTTCTTTAAATCTCTGTAATAATTTTGATGGGGGCCAATCATTATCAACTCGAGTCGTTCTTCATTGAAACGGTAAGCTAAAAGATACTGAATAGTCTTGACCTTAAATTTATGCACATATACTTCGCTCAGGTCACCCTTTTTTTCGTAACCGATATTTGGATTTTCGATTATTAACTTTATCTGTTCATCAAGAATAATTTTCTGAGCGTGATTGAACTTTTTAACCCGTTGTTCGAAAGATCGAGATTGAATAATTTTCATCTGCCATTACCCAAATTTGTATTCGGAATATTCACCCTGCTCTAATTCGGTAAGGCCTATGAATATTTCTTTGATTAAGCTGTATGTAAGGTCTGGATTTTCCTCAGCGCATTTTCCAATCATAGCCCAATATTCAATTTGACCCGTAACTGATCTTTTGTCAATTTTGCTATAATCTTGGCCTGTTTGACCAAATCCTCAGACACCCTGACGGCTGTTGTCATATTTGCACCTCCAATTATTTG
>ADZZ01000314.1 GCA_000179315.1 delta proteobacterium NaphS2 | reverse complement strand
GCCGGGAGACCCAAAAATATGCAGCAGTTGGGTTCGTGCGCTGAAATGGCGGCGGCATTCATGGCGTACGCTTCAACTATCACGTCTTCCTGTACGGAAAATACCGTGAAGTCAACGCATACTCCCAAATCGTTATGCTCAAAACACTCAAGTGCCCTGTCCGGGTTGTCTGGGTCTTTCGAAAAACACAGTGGATCGCAATCTTCTCCACGGACTTGAAGCTGTCGGTTGAGCAAATTATCGAGTATTATGGGGCCAGGTGGAAAATCGAGTCGGGTTTCAAGGAGATCAAGCAAGACATTGGAAGCAGCAAAAGCCAAACCCGCAATGCACAGGCAGTGATCAATCACATCAATTTTTCCATAATGGCCGCAACAATCATTTGGATCTATGGTTCACGGCTCGAAAACATTCCCGAACGCAGGCACAAGGTCAAGGGTCGCAACAGTTTCGCCTTTTCCGACCTGAGACATATCATCGCTAAGTCCGCATTGAGCGATGATTTTCATGCCGTTTGCAACCAAGACAACAAACTGCCCCGAAAATCTTTCCTGGAGGCGTTGCTGCGCATGGTCGGCTGATCAAGCCGGGGGCATTTTCTGTGAAACTTCAGTAAACAAAACAAATGGTGCGGTTATCAATATCCGCTTCATGACAGATTTACCTTCACCATCATGTATTGTCTTATAATTTGTTGCAATCTTTTCAAGATGTTCTTGGTTGTTGTTTTGGACAAAAAATGGTGAGGGGTCGCCACATTCCGGACATTGAGAACTCGCTGCGGGAATTAAGCTCTGGCAAACTTGACATGCTTTGGTTTGGGCAGAACCGCATTTCGGGCAAGCCTGTGCCCTTTCTGAAAATTTATTGTTACATGAGTGGCATGTGACTAATTGTGGAGGTATATTCACATGGTCCTTTTTATTCTCCTTATCATGAAGGTCTTCCATAAATCCAACCTCGTCTTTTTGTGTGCCCAACAAGTGATTGAGTAGTTCTGTATATCTCCGCATTTATCATGATATACGAAAAGGCGATTCAATTGCTTTTTGCTAGAATCTGCCGATAATTTAAACAGTTGAAGATTTTATCCAACAGTCTGTTCAAAGGTCCGGGATAAAGCGAAACCTTGATCTTTTTCGGACCCAAAAAAGGATGAAAGATTGCGCTCTACAAACTGAATCACATGAAAAAACAATTATCCGGGAAACCGGACAGATCCTGTTTGAAAATTACCATGATTCTTTTTGCTCTGTAAAGAGTTGCAGCCAGAATTTCCATCATGGGGAATCTCGGTTTCATCCGACAAAAAACCCCGATCTTCTTTGAGAAGCGGGGTTTTCAGATGCCTTGGGCCATATTTTCTCTCTTTGTTTGAAGATGAAAAAGGACACTGATGGCAATAGTCATTAAATCACAATAACGTTTTATAACTGCTTCTCTACGTCCTCCCAAATTTCAAGTCAAGGAAAATTCTCCTTTTTGAGGGTGGCTTATTTTCACTTTCAACATAAAATCCATCAATCTGCAGATCACACGCCCGTT
>ADZZ01000315.1 GCA_000179315.1 delta proteobacterium NaphS2 | reverse complement strand
CGCCTGGGTTTCCGGATCCAGAGACAACCCGGGTCCCACGACCACCATGTCCATGCTGTTTCCCATTTCCAGCAGTCTGTCTTTGTTTTTAAGGGCAATACTCCCCGATGCCGTCTCTTCTTGGGGCAAAAGCACAATTTCACTCCCTTTATTGGCGACAAAGGGCGTGATGGATTCAGGCGCCGCCAATCTGGAATAGCCGCCTCCCGCTTTCAGAAAAGAGAGTGCCGAAAAATAAGGCGCACCGAAATAGTTGGCGGCACCGGCAACGAAAAGAACCTGACCGACGCTTCCTTTATGGGCATCCGGATTTCTTCGGGGTAGGCATATTCGGGGCGCAATGCCGACCTTGATATCTTTTGAATCATATAACTGAGGAGGGAAAGAGATATGGGTAACGTACAGTTCACCGCATAAATCATACCCTGGAAACAGGAGATTCCCCAGTTTGGGAAGTCCGAAAGTCACCGTGTAATCCGCCTTCACAGCGATTCCCATTACTTCTCCCGTGTCACCTGAAACACCGGACGGGATATCCGCACTGAAAACGGGTTTCCCGCTATTGTTAATGCCCTCGATGATATGACCGTACAGGCCCCCTACCTCCCGCTCAAGCCCGGTCCCCAGTATGGCGTCCACGACGGCATGGCAGTGCACCGTGTCCGTGTGAACCGAAACTGCATCCTGAACTTCCGCCACTTCGACGGGCAACCGTTTCAAGATATCCAGATTCAGCCTGGCCGCACCATGGTATTTTTTTTGGTCCCCCAGGATGAATACCTTAACCAACCCGCCGTTTGAATGGAGCTTCCTGGCAACAACAAAACCGTCCCCCCCGTTGTTCCCAAGTCCGCAAAAAACCACAAACCGCCTGCCCACAATTCCTGTTTTCCGTAATATAATGAAGTAAAGCGCATCACCGGCATTTTCCATGAGCAATTCTTCTTTAATGCCGTAAGTTTCAATGGCGGTCCGGTCCAGTTCCCTCATTTCGGCAACATTGCTGATTTTCATATCTTCACCTTAATATATTTCTCCCCTGCACCCTGACAACA
>ADZZ01000316.1 GCA_000179315.1 delta proteobacterium NaphS2 | reverse complement strand
GTTCCGGTGCATCGTTGACAATACCAGTGTTATTGTGGCCGGCGGCACCGGACCTGACGCATTGATTGCACCTGAGATGAAATACTTCGCTGATATGTATCAAACCGGGTTTGTGGCCCATGCCGTAGGCGATGCCAATCGAAGTGCCCGCGTGGAAAGGCCTTTTCATTTTGTGGAAAATAACTTTCTTCCTGGAAGAACCTTTGTCAGCTGGCATGATTTGAACCGGCAGGCCATCGACTGGTGCCGGAACACCAGCGACAAAACGTTCAAACGGGCTTTGGGAATGATACCGGATGAGGCCTATATCATTGAAAAACCGCATCTCATTGATTTACCCCCATACCGGCCGCCGGTCTATGTGGCAAAACACCGGGTCGTCGATATCGAGGGATATGTGCATTTGGACACCAACCGTTATTCCGTCCCTGAAGCACTGATTGGAAAATCCCTGGAAGTTCAGAAACACTGGCGCAAGGTCATCGTTTATGACAAAAGCCGGAACGTGGCGGAACATGACCGTATTCTGGATAAACGTGATACGCGAACAACTGTGCCGGGACATCATGTTCCGATTCGAAGAAAAAAGGATGCCCGGGTCCCTTCAAAAGAAGAACAGCTGTTGGTGGGAAATGATGCCGTTCTGGATGCGTATGTGGCCGAACTGAAGAAAAGAAGCCATGGTCGTGGCGTGGTCAAGTTACGCCGTCTGCTGCATCTGCAACGGACTTATCCCGGTGAGCCTTTTCTCAAAGCCGTAAGACAGGCCCTTAAGTATCGACTTTTTGATCTGTCCCGTCTGGAAAACATCATCCTCGATTATACCGCGGGTGACTTTTTTGATCTGTCATGAAAAAGAAAATTGAGCAATTACTCATTGACTTGAAGTTTAAAGGCATGGTGAAGACCTTCGATGAGCAGTTGGCTTTGGCCGAAAGACGGGCTTT
>ADZZ01000317.1 GCA_000179315.1 delta proteobacterium NaphS2 | reverse complement strand
GGGTTCAACACCCCCGTCATCCSGTGATAAGGTGCCCTCCAGGTGGTCCGGCGTGGGTCCGAGATGCCGTTTTGCGGCTCATGGGGTGTTATTGTGAAAGATTTTCCCCGCCGAGGCTACGGCAATCATCCACAAACTGTTCCGGAGGTGTTCACATGATGGTTAAAAAGCCTCTTTTTCCAAAACGAATACGCAAAATCGCCGGCGGTTTTGCCTTTATTGAACATCGCTTTTTGCGAAAGGGTTTTTGGGAGAGCCTGAGTCATATTGAACTGCTGCTCTACATTTTTCTGGTGGTGGTATCTGACAAAAACGGGCTGTCTTATTACGGCTACGACAAAATCTGCCGGATTCTAAGGGTGGATGCAGATCAATATATCAATGCCCGTAATCGCTTGCTGGACAAGGACCTGATTGGATTTGACGGCCGTGTGTTTCAGGTGCTTTCCCTTCCGGATCGTCCAGTGATCGTGAAACCTGTGAAGGAAGTCCGGAACGGGGGATGGTTCAGTCTTGGAGAAACCGTACAGGAAATCATTCGGGAGAAAGGACGTGGGATCAACCCGAACAGTTGATATTCATCTGCTGGAATTGCGCTACGCTCATTGCCGGATCATGAACCACCAGGCTTTAAAGCAATTGCGGGATTCCATCGAAACTTACGGGCAAATCGTTCCGGCCCTGGTTGTTACAGAGAAAGACAAACTGATTCTGGTTGATGGGTACTTGCGTGTTCGAGCGCTTCGTGCCTGCGGAAAGGACCAAATATGTGTCCATTTATCAGAAGAAAACGAACAAAATGCCATGTTTTCGCTTTTGGCCAAAACCAATGAACGGCAATGGGAAGCCATTGAGCAGTCGGTTTTGCTTCAGGAATTACATCGGCGGTTCGGGTGCAGCCTCTCCCATATCGCAGCCCGGATAGGACGCGACAAA
>ADZZ01000318.1 GCA_000179315.1 delta proteobacterium NaphS2 | reverse complement strand
TCCCTAGAATTTCAATTCCTACGACCTGCTCATTGGCGTCGTAATCTAAAATAACGCCCGGTTCAACCTCTTCGGATTCCATAATTTTGGCCTCATCAAAACGAAAATATAGGGCATCGTTTTCTTTATCAACTCTTATTCTCATATTTCTTTCTCCTTAATCTTCTGTCGAAAAAGGCGGTTACCGCTCGATTGGGATCCCTCTTGACGTTAATGACAACTCTTAGCCATCTATTATCATTTTCCGGAATTTGCTTAAGATAATGGTGTACCCCATCTTCGCGTTTTTCTATTTGATCGGGAAAATGAATAGTCTGTTTCACCCAATCATGAGAAATCGCTCTTTCTTCAATCATTTGTTTAAAATGTTTGGTTAATTTCATATCAAAACTATATCTGTGAATAGAGGTCTTGTCAAACAGGTAATGACGGATGTTGCCGATGTTTTATTGGTGGTGGGGGAAAGAGCTGGTGAATAGAAAGGAAACAGGGGCGCCTTCGGCGGAATTCAAAGTTCAAGGTTCTGGGTGCGGAGAGGTTCCGGATTACGATGGCTCATAGCTGATAGCTGATGGTTCATGGGAAGAGGGTGCAGGGGGCAGGGAAAAGAGCTGTTGAGCTGGTGAGTTGTTTTGCTGATGTCAATTTAGGCGGCAAAGCGGAGCAATTCCAGATCTACACCCCTGTAAACAGCGTCTTCAGCTTTTTGTAGAAGCTTCCTGTGAATGTCTGCAGACAAGTATTCTTCCCCGCAGTTTTCACAAATTTGAGCAGGTACATTCTTGAAAACAAGTGTTGATTGTTCTCTCTCAAGGACGACTGTGATGTGTCCTTCTACTGTTTGACCGTTTCTGAAATGGCGCATTTCATGGTATGATTCTCCTGATGTGATCTTTTGACCATTTTTTGGGATCAGGCTTATAAACAGTGCTTACATGGAGTTGTATCAAACTGAGATCAACGCCGATAACAGCATGCAGGGGAATGTTGTCAGTAAAACGTCCACCGGCCGAAACGCTTGGAAGAGGAAAATCCTCCCGATATTCTTCCATAACCTCTCCCGAATCAAGCAGGTGTCCTACGTCTTTGTCCTGAATATTGCGATTAAACATTCGCTGGGTAGCGTGAACTTTGATAAAAATGGGTAAGGGAAATCGGTTTGCGTTATTTTTATTCAAATAGCTCGCTGTGTGACCCAATATCAATGAGCTGAACTTCATTCTTGTGGAATCGGTAGATAAGCAATAAATCCGGTTTCAAATGGCATTCCTTGTATTGTTCAGGGTTTCCCTTTAATAAATGGTCTTTATATTTTTTGTCCAAAGGAATTCCGTTTAAAAGCTTCGATACGACGTCTATATAGATGGCTTCATCTTTATCTTTTAGGTGAAGTTTCTTGAAAGATTTCTTGAACTTCTTTGTTCTTGCCAGCCCGAATTTCATGATTTCAAATCGGTCATCATCTCTTCAATGTCGTTATATCGCACGAGTTCATTATTCTCCGCCTCACCCATAGCCTCTTTTAATCTTTCAGAAGGTACTTTAAGAGGGAAAGGTAAGCCACGCTCAAGTCGCACTCGGTTCAGAAAAATATTAGCGGTTTTTTTTATTTCAAATCGAGCAAATCCGGTCGGGGCGTGTTGGGGGCGACAGTGGTGTTCGAAGGCCGGAAACTGCGTTTGTGCTCCGTTCATCTGGATCGCATCGATTCCATTGATGTGGATCAGCGGGGGGCGCATTTGAGCTGGGACGAGGCTATTTCACTGCTGGCCCGTGAGACAACGGATGAGACGGTGCGGAGCAGGTGCGTTAAGGAACTGCTGGCATGGGCGGGGTCGGATCGGGTGATTATCGGAGGAGATTTTAACACGGTCTTTTGTTCAAAGGCTGTTCGGAAGATGGAAACGGTTTTTAAAGATGCTCTGGCCGGGACGTCGGACTATTTGACCGGGACCTATACCAAAAGCGGGCTGCCGGTGGCGCCCAGATTGGATTTTCTGTTTTACTCAAAAAAGTTGGCGTGTTTGAAAGCGCATGTGGTCAGGGAGAGTGCGGGGGATCATTATCCGGTGAAAGCAGAGTTTTGTTTCGGGTCATAGGAAAAGGGTGCAGTTGTCAGGGTGCAGGGGGCAGGAAAGAAGCTGATGGCGGATCGCTGATTGCAGATGGGTTAAGGGTTCTAGGCTCTCGGTGCTGGGTGCTGGGCCTAAAAAGGCGGTTTTGGGTTTTGGGTGCTGGGTGCAAGGGATGGGGGATAGCTTATGGCTGATGGCTCATGGGAAAGACGGAGGCGGGAGATCGTGAGTCGTGGCCAAGGAAAGAACGGCGGCAGGTTTCATTTCATCCTGTTCGTTTTTGTATGAGACTATAGACGTCTTTCCTGTGGAGTATGCCCAGAATTATAACCGTTTCCGCTGAGGCTTTGAAAACGACGCGATAGTCTCCAATCCTCAATTTCCAATACCCTTTCAGGGTCCTTCGAAGCGGCTTTCCATAGGCTTCAGGTTTCGTGGTGAGCCTTTCCTCAATGGCTTTTTTGATTATTTTCCTGTTTCTGGCGTCAATTTTGGGGAGGTCGGTTCGCTTTACGTCGGGGTGGTATGTCAGTCTGTAAGCCATTTGCTTTGAGACGTCCTAGGACCAAACATCATCGTGGGTTAGCGCGTCTGATTCATTACATGATGCTTCCCTCTTCTCGGCAAATTCGGCAAGTGCGATATCCTCCTCAAATTCAAGGGCCTCTTTGAGCAAATCCCTTACCTTAGCCGAGAGGGACACATTGTCCTTTTTAGCCAAAAGTTGAACGTTCTGGTAAAGCAGATTGTCCACCACGATATTAATACGCGGATTTTGTGTGGGCATTGGTCTGGCCTCCTAATTTGCTTAGATGTTAAGTGTAACAATGGTGGTACACCATGTCAAGATTTAAGGCGCATAAGCTGGTAAAGGTACTGGGTACTGGGCTTTGAAGCAGTTTTGGGTTTTGAGTTGGGCCTGATGGCATGGTAAATAGATCGGAAATGCGTAACAGGAATATTACTTCCTAAAATCAGATAATTGCCTTCAGCATCTTTTCCATGACTTCTTTCAATTTTGGAATGTGGTTCCGGCAGATATCATATACAATTTCATGGTCAATACGCTAGTTTCCTCTTCAGGCATATTGAATATCTCTTTCAATGCGCTTCAGGAATCGGTCGCTTAGCCCCTTTCTCTTTCTTACAAGGTCAACCGATTTTCCCAGCTTTTTTTCAAGGTGCAGCTGCAGGCCCGCGAGGGAATCGAACGAAGGCTCGGACAACTCAACCAACAGGTCGATGTCGCTTTCGTGTTGTTCGTTCCCTTTTGCAAAAGACCCGAAAAGTCCTATGGAAATAACGCCGAATCTTTTTTTCAGATCTTCTTTTTCATTTCGCAGGAACCCTATGATATCTATACGTTCCATATTTATGCCAAAGCGGAATAGGCTCGGTTTTGAGTTCATGATCTGGTGAGACTTCCTATTTTTTCAACTATCGCTCATTCTGAGATGGTTGTCAAGATGGCTGATGGGGAGAGGGTGCAGGGGGCAGGAACTTCAGAAAGCAGTTTTGGGTTATGGGTTTTGAGTTTAATTTTTTTACCATGAAGGACATGAAGGACATGAAGGTTTTGGATTCAAAATTCGTGATTCTTGGGGTATAAAGGAGCAGGGTTTCGGGATGATTTGATAAAAATGGGTAAGGGAAATCGGTTTGCGTTATTTTTATTCAAATAGCTCGCTGTGTGACCCAATATCAATGAGCTGAACTTCATTCTTGTGGAATCGGTAGATAAGCAATAAATCCGGTTTCAAATGGCATTCCTTGTATTGCTCAGGGTTTCCTTTTAATAAATGGTCTTTATATTTTTTGTCCAAAGGAATTCCGTTTAAAAGCTTCGATACGACGTCTATATAGATGGCTTCATCTTTATCTTTTAGGTGAAGTTTCTTGAAAGATTTCTTGAACTTCTTTGTTCTTGCCAGCACAAATTTCATGATTTCAAATCGGTCATCATCTCTTCGATGTCGTTATATCGCACGAGTTCATCATTCTCTGCCTCGCCCATAGCCTCTTTTAATCTTTCAGAAGGTACTTTGAGTGGGAAAGGTAAGCCACGCTCAAGTCGCACTCGGTTCAGAAAAATATTAATGGCATCCGTCACCGTTAAATTATATTCTTCAAAAATGATTTTTGCCGCATCCCAGGCTTTGGGGTCAACCTTAATAGATGTTTGGCGTCTTGTGGCCATAACTTTCTCCTTTGTCGTCTGTTTTATATATGATACTTCAAAAGAAGTTTAGGGTCAACTGGAAAAGAGCGGTTTTCGGTGCTGGAAGTGTTAAGAGCTAAGGATTCCTGATTCAAGATTAGCGCCTTCGGCGGAATTCGAGACTCAAGATTACCGGCTGGGCCGAGATTCAAGATGCCGCTGGTCTTTTTGAATCCTTTTAAAACGCGAGGTGGGTTGACTCGGCAATATCAGAGCCCGCAATGCTCGAACAGGGGCAATTTTTTCTACCATGAAGGACGTGAAGAAGGGTTTTGATGAATTGTCTTATGCGGTTATTGGGGCTGCGATTGAAGTGCATCGTCACCTCGGGCCGGGTCTTTTGGAATCCACGTATCAGCAGTGCCTTGCCCGTGAGCTTCGCTTGAATCATATTGATTTCAATATGGAATACCCGCTTCCGGTTGAATACAAAGGGATACGGCTGGATTGCGGGTATCGCATTGACATGTTCATTGAAAATATGCTCGTACTGGAATTGAAGTCCGTTGATCGGTTGAAAAGAATCCACGAGGCGCAATTGCTCTCGTATATGAAGCTGGCGGGGGTCGAGCATGGGTTTTTGATCAATTTCAATGTGGAAGTGTTGAAACAGGGACTGAAAAGCTTTGTGCTTTGAAAACTTCATGCGCTTCATGGTAAAATAGAGTCCCGGCTGCGTGGCGGACAGGTTTTTAGACCATGAAGGGCATAAAGATTCAGGATTCAGGATTCAAAATTAGAGCCTGCGGCGAGGTTTCGGACTACGATGGCTGATGGGGCATTGGCTGATTTGAAGTCTATACTTCGAAAGGGTTGGCCCGCTGGGCTGCTTATTGCCGTGGCTCTGGCGCTGTTTTTGTTTGGACCGGTGTATGGGAAGCTGGACAGGGGCAATAACGGCGCTTCCCTTTCTGTCATGACCTATAACATCTGGGATCTGGGGGGAAAGCGGCCGGTGCTAAAAAATGTGGAAGCGGTTGTTCGGGGTGCCGGTATTCCGGATGTGCTGCTTTTGCAGGAGGTGCGTGGAGAGAAGATGGCAGCGTCGCTGGCCGGATCTCTGGGGTTCCCTCATCATCTTTATCGCGCGGCGCGAGGGCACGGTTACGGCGTCTCCATTCTGTCACGATACCCGCTCATTGAAAGCGGGTTTTTTTATTTCAAATCGAGCAAATCCGGTCGGGGCGTGTTGGGGGCGACGGTGGTGTTCGAAGGCCGGAAACTGCGTTTGTGCTCCGTTCACCTGGATCGCATCGATTCCATTGATGTGGATCAGCAGGGGGCGCATTTGAGCTGGGACGAGGCTGTTTCACTGCTGGCCCATGAGACAACCAATGAGACGGTGCGGAGCCGGTGCGTTAAGGAACTGTTGGCATGGGCGGGGTCGGATCGGGTGATTATCGGGGGAGATTTTAACACTATCTTTTGTTCAAAGGCTGTTCGGAAGATGGAAACGGTTTTTGAAGATGCTCTGGCCGGGACGTCGGACTATTTGACCGGGACCTATACCAAAAGCGGGCTGCCGGTGGCGCCCAGGTTGGATTTTCTGTTTTACTCAAAAGAATTGGCGTGTTTGAAAGCGCATGTGGTCAGGGAGAGTGCGGGGGATCATTATCCGGTGAAAGCGGTGTTTAGTTTTGGATCATAGGGAAAGGGTGCAGTTGTCAGCCAAGCCGCCGGCGGGGGCCGGTTTGAACCAGGCGGAAACCCGGGTGGGTTTGCAGGGGCAGGAAAGAAGCTGATGGCGAATGGCTCATGGCTCAATTGCCTTGAGATGGAAAAATAGAGCTGTTTTAAGTTGAGTTTTCTGCGAGAGGAAATTTCAAGCTCGCAAGAATACTGACGTGCATGGTGGGAACAACGAAAGAGATCAATCCAAAAGCGACGACCCTGGTTAGGGAGAGAAAGTGATTTGGTAAAAGTAATTGTCTATCTGATCATCGGAACGGTGGGGCTTTTGTTCGGGGCGGTGCAGCCGTGGATCATGGTGCTGTATGCGGGCCTGATGATCCTGGCCTTTGGGGTGATGATGTGGCAGGGAGGGCTTTCGTGGCGGCCGGGGCCGTGGGCCTCGGGGATTGTCGGATTTTTTCTGTTGGTGACACTGGTTCAGATGATGCCGCTTTCACAAGGGGTTTTGGAATGGGTCAGTCCGGTGCGGGCGCGGGTTCTGGAGGAGGCAGGTGAGTTGCTGGGGCCCGGGTCCTCGATTCCGGGTTTCGGGTATGCCGTTGCCTATTCGGTTTATCAGGGTTTTGCGCGGTGGGGATTTATTATTTGCCTGGGGCTTTTTTTCTGGGTGTGTGTCAGTCTGGGGAGAGATCGAAGGGGTTTTAAAAGGATGGTGTGGGTGGCACTGGGGGTCGGTGTTTTCGAGTCGATTTACGGTTTGATTCAGGTTTTGATTCCCGGTGTTGGGGTGTGGTGGGTACCGGCGAATTTTGCCTATGAGGGGTGTGCCACGGGGACCTATATCTGTCGGAACCACTTCGCCGGTCTTCTGGGCATGTTCTGGCCACTGGCCCTTGGGCTGACCCTGGCGCAGGGGGAGTGGGGAGGAAAAAAGGGTCTCAAGGCGGTGCTTTCTGAAGAACAGCTGGGACATCAGGTGGTTGGATTTCTTGTGGTGACGCTGATGCTGGTGGCGCTGCTGTTTTCCCAGTCCCGGGGAGGGATTTTGGGGATTCTGGTCGGCATGGCGGTTTTCGCGGGGCTCTTGAGATCGGTTTCCGGGCGCTTTCGGTGGGGGGTTGGTATTGTCCTGGTTCTCCTCATTTCTCTGGTGGCGGTCTATGGCGGCAGGATCGGTTTCGACCAGATTGTTGAGCGGTTTATGCAAATTGAAGGGGGTGCCGGAGGACGAATGGCGCTTTGGTCACAGTCGTGGGATATGGTGAAGGATCATCCGGCCGGTATCGGACTTGGCAATTACCAGATGCTGGAACCGGTGTATGTGGATCCGGGTCGGGATGGGATCCGCTATTTCCATGCCCATAATGATTATCTTCAGCTGCTGGTTGAGACGGGGTGGATTGGGGCGGTGACCCTGGTGGCGGGGTTGTTCTTTTTTCTGGCACGCGCAATGCGCCGGATCAGGAAGGTGAGGTTTGATGTGGGGCGGTTCCGGCTGCTGGTGAGTGTGGGGGCGCTGGCAGGGATTTGTTCCATGGCGTTTCACGGGTTTTTTGATTTCAATTTTCAGATTCCCGCCAATCAGGTCTATTTTGTGTTGTTGATGGCGTTGGTGGAGAGTGGGTTGTGGCCCGGATTTGCTCATGGCACATGAGGGATGGTATTTTGGGGGAGTGGAAAATGAAAAAGCGGGTTGATATGAAGGATGGGAAGTGGAAGCAAAGGAAAAGAAGGTTCTAATTGTTAATGATAACGTAGCCGTTCTGGTGCGCTACGATTCTTTTTTTAAGGATGCCGGTTATGTGGTGGAGACCGCCGCATCGGGTGAGGAAGCCCTCGAGATACTTGCGTCGCAATCCTTTCCGGTGATTGTAACCGATCTGTCCATGCAGGGCATGGATGGGCTGGAGCTGTGCAGAGAGGTTCGCAGTCGCGGTTTTCGAGGGACGCTGATCGCCATCACCGCTCATTCCGATAAGTTTGAGTTTTCCGCGTGCCGTGAGGCCGGGTTTGATGGTTATTTCCAGAAGCCGGTGGAGATGGAGGTGTTGTTGGAGGCGGTGGGGGAACTCTCATAGCTGATGGCTGATGGGGAGAGGGTGCAGTTGTCAGGGGGCAGGGTGCAGGAAGGAAGCTGATGGCTCGTGCTAATTTTAACCTGAGAAACCAAAATCCAGCCAAGGATCTTTGAAATTTCAAAAACGAATATCGAATATCGAACAAGGAATGTCGAATGTCGATGGAAAATTCAGTGTTTGACCTTGAAGATCGTTTGATTGATTTTGCTGTACGGATAATTCGCACGACGGAAGCTTTGCCAAAAACGAAAATTGGGAAACATATTGCAGGCCAACTGATCAGATCCGGCACTTCTCCAGCTCCAAATTATGGTGAAGCACAAAGCGCAGAATCAAGGGCCGACTTTATACACAAATTGAAAGTTTCTCTTAAGGAGTTGCGGGAAACACGAATATGGCTTCTTATCATTATCCGAGCGGGACTGGTAAAACCGGAATCTAAACTCGAATCCTTGATTGATGAAAACAACCAGTTGATTTGCATATTTGTAAGGAGTGTGAGTACCGCTAAAGCTAATTTGAAGAGAACTTCATAATTCGAAATTCCTTGTTCGATATTCTGCGGTTCAAAAAGATATGATTCCAGGCAATTATAGATCTGAGTGATGCACTCTCAGATAGTATGCGAAAGAATCTATATTATGCAATATTGTGATAGATCTACACAACCACATACTCCCAAGCCTTGACGATGGTCCGGAGACGCTCGATGAAGCCCTTAAGATGGCGGAGGTTTATGTGGCGGCGGGGTTTTCAAGAGTAGCCGCGACACCTCACTGGGTGGTTGGGAGTGCGTGGCAGCCGTCAGCCCAAAAAGTGCTCAAATGGGTGGCGGGTTTCCGGGAAGCCCTGGAGAAACGCGGGATCTCACTGGAAGTGGTTCCGGGAATGGAAGTGACCCTGACCATGGAAATTGCAGAGCGCCTTCAGGCGGGGCAGGTGTTGACCTTAAACGGCGGAAAATATGTGTTGGTGGAGCCGCCTTTTCAGCGGATGCCGATGGGGTGGGAACAAATTTTCTTTGAAATATCAGCTGCGGGGTATCGGGTTTTGCTGGCCCACCCGGAGCGGTGTGCTCACTTGGCACGCGAACCGGAAGTTATTCAGGAGATGGTGAATATGGGGGTGGGTATACAGGTCAACTGGAAAAGTCTTCTGGGAAGTTACGGGCAGACCATACGGGAAATGGCATGGTCTTTTCTGGAACGCGGTCTGGTCCATGTCCTGGCCACGGATGGACACCGGACGGGAGATATCAGCGGGGAAAAACTTCATGGGATGAAACGCATCCTTAAAGAAAGGCTGGGGGAAACCCGCACACGACTGCTGGTGGCGGAAAATCCGGGCCGTGTCTGGGTTGGGGAGCCGCTTGTAAATCTTTCCCCTATCAAAGCTTCCGGCAGGAAAAAAACACGGAGGCGATGGTTTAAATGGCGGAGGATGGGTTTTGGGTTATGAGAGCACCAGAGTAATCGGAAAAATCGTCATCAGCGGGCTTTTGCTGTGGCTGGCCCTGTTCATGCTCAAATGGGGTCTGGCCGGTCGTGTTGCAGCCTCAGGATCCTATTCCGCGGGAATGGCGCAGAGTATGGTTGCATTTCCCGATGTTTTGGCTCGCCTCGGAGAAGAAGCCTGGAGAAAGCAGAACGTTTCGGCGGCTATCGGGTTTTTTCAAAAAGCAGTGATGGGTGATCCCCTCAAAGCGGGCGCCTGGTTAGGACTGGCGGAAGCGGAAAAGGCCAATGGGAATCGGGACGTCCCTCGAAAGATTCTCGATTATGTGCATGGCCTTGGGAAAAGCACCCTTCGCTGGACATGGTCCGAAACCTTGTTGGCCATTGATTTGGAGGTTTATCCCATGGTATGGGAAAACCTCAATCGAATGATTGAAAATAAGCGGCGCACCGCGGATGCGCTGCAGTTGGCGGACGTGATTTTGGCCGCTGAGCCCGATGCGGTGGGTGAACGACTTGAAGCCCGGAACCTTGCACCCTATATGAATTGGCTTATAAGGTGGGGCCGGTTGGATCAGGCCCTTGCCGTTCGAGCGCTCATGGCCCGAAAGGGTGTCGGTGACCCCGAAGCGGATGTGCGGTTGTCTGCGAGGCTTTTGGGAAAAAAGCGGGTGAGCGAAGCGCTTTCCCTGGGCGGAACAGGTGCCAAAGGGTTGACCAATCCCGGATTTGAAGCCGATTTTACAGGAGGTCCCTTTGACTGGCGCTTCTCCCGTCAGGGTCCCGGATGGAAGATGGAACGGGTGGCGGGGGTTGCCGGTGAGGGCGGCTATTCCCTGTCGATAGTATTTGATGGAAAGAAGAATGTATCTTTTTCTCATCTGCATCAGGTCATCCCCGTGGAACCGGGCGTCTCTTACCGGCTGACGGCTTTGTGGAAGGGGGACGGGATCACCACCGACCAGGGGCCGTATCTGGAAATTTACGGTTATGATGCCAAGGGCTTGCATGTCAAGGGTCCCATGCTGTTGGGCACTCAGGACTGGGGAAAAGTGGGCATTGAATTTACCGCCCCCGATGATTGCCATGCGGTGGTGGTGCGGTTGAGACGTTTGCCGAGCCGGAAGCTGGATAATCGGATTGAAGGGACCGTTTGGTTGGATGGGTTTGAACTGGCTGATGGGGGAAGGGTGCAGTTGTCAGGGGGCAGGGTGCAGGAAGAACGCTGAGGGCTTACATGGTTCTGGCCTCTTCGCAGCTTATCACGTGGTTTTGCGGCACAAAAGGCAAGCATTTCATTAACTGAGTGAGAAGGCGTTTCGAGAACATCCCTTTATTTGACTGGTCTTTTTAAATCCTTTTGAAACGCGAGGCGGGTCGAATTGGCAATATCAGAGCCCGCAATCCTCGAACAGGGGCAATTTTTCCGTATCCGATCACGGGGTATATTCAGTACTGTGATATCCACGCCAGATCCGGCGTCTGTTCTTTGAAATATGCGCGCATGGCGTCAACCAAAACCGGGTAAGTCGGTTTGTTTCTGAGCCGGCACGTTTGCCTGAGAGACAAAATGCGCTCCACCCATCGGTTGCCCTTTTCACTGCGTGTGCCGTAACTTCTTTTGCGCCAGAGTACGGCGAAACGAAGCATCCGTTCAGCGTGATTATTGGTGGGTGCCACACCTTCTTCGATGAGGAATGTCCATAGGCATTCGATCTCTCGGAGGAGTCTTCGGGCAAACCTCCCCGCGTCATCCTGGCGGTCTTCATAGATGGAAATCAGCCGGATGAGTCGCGCATAAAAAGCGTTCCATTGACCCTGTGTGGGCGGGGAATGCGCCATGTGGCAAAGGCGCTGCAATTCGGCTTTTGCCCACTTGCCGCATTTGGCTATATCAGGATTTACGCTCTCGGAAAGCTCTCTGGCCTTTCGAATAAGATGAGCCAGGCAGGTTTGCCTTTGTCCCACCCATTTTTGATAGACGCCATAGCCGTCACTGACCAGAATGCCCATCCAATCCTTAATGAGCGCCTCAAAGGCTTCTTTGGATCTATTCGGATGGATCATAAAAAAGGCGACCGCTGTGTTGGCCATGACCCAAAGCCATTGCAGTTTTTCTTTCAAGCGGTGAGACGTTTCGTCAATATAGTTGACAGAGGCATCTCTTGCCTCCTTACCGATGCTCTCATAATGGGGCTTGATGGCTTCGGATGCACGGTCAATGACTTTCTGGATGGCTCCCAGACTGATATGAAATCCCAGAACCGAAGAACAGTAATCCTGAATGATTGTGCGACTGTCCCCCATGTTACCGGCCATTTGGGCGATCATTGCAGAGAGCCTTGGACCGAAACCCGTTCGATGTTCATTCGGAACCACCGCTTTGTTGATCTTTCCGCAGCAGGGGCATTCCCCCTTATGAAGGATGAAATGCGTGACCTCCATTTTGATCTCGGGCAGTTCAATGACTTGATGGGTGTAGTAAGGGTTCGTGTTATCAAAATGGCTGTTTCCGCATATGCACGCTTCAGGAACGATATTGTTCACTTCGGTGGGCTCAAGCATCTTTTGCCGAAAGCCCTTTCTTCGTTTCTTCTTTTTGGATTTATTCTTTTTCTGCTTCTTCGGCCTTTCCTCAAAAGGATTGTCTGAAGAAGGCGGTTTGCTTGAATTACTGGAATTCTTGTTCAGCCTTTTTTCAAGTTCTTCGATCCGTTTTTCAAGTGTGATATGTGAGGAAACCAAATGAAGCAGAAATTGTTGAACAGTTGCAGGGGTATTTGCCCAATCCTCTTCCGAGAAGGGAAACCGCGGTTTTTCTTTGGGTTGTGTCGGGCTGTCTTCTTTTCGATCGGGCATCGCGTGGCCTGTTCAATGGGCTCTTTCCCATTAAGCAGTACACGATTTTACTAAGGAACTGTCCGTGATTAACAAGAACAATATTCTTGAATTGACGGCTAATCTTCAAATCTGTGAATTTCAAAATTGTTCAAGTTATTTTCGGACAGCTTCTAACCGAGTCCAGCAGAAAAGCACTGGGCAGATTTTTTTGTTGTTTCGCCCCGTGATCGGTTGCATTTTTTCTACCATAAAGGACGTGAAGGTTTTGGATTCAAAATTCGTGATTCTGGGGTATAAAGGAGAAGGCTTTCGTTGTTCAATGTTTTGGCTGGGGTTTCGGGATGATTTGATAAAAATGGGTAAGGGAAATCGGTTTGCGTTTTTTTTATTCGAATAGCTCGCTGTGTGACCCAATATCGATGAGCTGAACTTCATTTTTGTGGAGTCGGTAGATAAGCAATAAATCCGGTTTCAAATGGCATTCCTTGTATTGCTCAGTATTTCCTTTTAATAAATGGTCTTTATATTTTTTGTCCAAAGGAATTCCGTTTAAAAGCTTCGATACGACGTCTATATAGATGGCTTCATCTTTATCTTTTAGGTGAAGTTTCTTGAAAGATTTCTTGAACTTCTTCGTTCTTGCCAGCACAAATTTCATGATTTCAAATCGGTCATCATCTCTTCAATGTCGTTATATCGCACGAGTTCATCATTCTCTGCCTCGCCCATAGCCTCTTTTAATCTTTCAGAAGGTATTTTGAGTGGAAAAGGTAAGCCACGCTCAAGTCGCACTCGGTTCAGAAAAATATTAATGGCATCCGTCACCGTTAAATTATATTCTTCAAAAATGATTTTTGCGGCATCCCAGGCTTTAGGATCAACCTTAATAGATGTTTGGCGTCTTGTGGCCATAACTTTCTCCTTTGCCATCTGTTTTTAGACATGATACTTCAAAAGAAGTTTAGGGTCAACTGGAAAAGACCGGTTTTCGGTGCTGGAAGTGTTAAGAGCTAAGGATTCCTGATTCAAGATTAGCGCCTTCGGCGCGATTACCGGCTGCGCCGGGATTCAAGATTCTGGGTGCGGCGAGGTTTCGGATTACGATGGCTCATGGGAAAGAAAGGGTGCAGTTGTCAGGAGGCAGGGTGCAGGAAGAACGCTGATGGTTTATGCTGATTTTTGACCTGAGAAACTAAAATCCAGCCAAGGATCTTTGAAATTTAAAAACGGATATCGAATAACGAACAAGGAATGTCGAATGTCGATGTAAAATTCAGCGTTTGACCTTGAAGATCGTTTGATTTGAAGAGAACTTCATAATTCGAAATTTCTTGTTCGATATTCCGCGGTTCAAAAACACTTTTGATTTTAAGTGATTGTAAATCTGAGAGATATTCTCTCACATTGAATATGTAAAAACCTAAAAGCGCGGCTTGCCGCCTTAGATTAAGCGAGAGATATTATGGGGCGAAATAATGAAGGGTCCGATTTTTCCGATTTAGAAAGGAATGAACTGGGCTTGACCAAGGCGTCAGAGGAAAGGATGCTTCCCAGCACCGAGTTTCGTGAGTCGGTCCCTGAAATGGATGAAGAGATATCCATCAAGGACTATCTGGATGTGCTGCTTCGGCGAAAGTGGCTGGTATTGGCGTTCCTGATGCTGGTTTTCATCTCAACGGCAATTTTTACCCTCTCGGCCACGAAAATCTACAAAGCCACGGCCACCATTGAGGTGAACATGGGGGAGGCCAAGGTGACAAAATTCGAAGAGGTGGTGGCCAGTGAAATGCGCTCCCAGGAATTCATGCAAACCCAGGTCGGTCTCCTTGAAAGCAAAACTCTGGCCCAACGGGTGGCCGAAAAAATGGATATGAAACAGCGTCTCGAGGCCCTTCGAAAAAGCATGGGCCGGGAAGATGAGCAAGGGCTTAAAGACCTGGTCAAGGGAGCCGTCGAAGATGCCGCCAATTGGGTGATGAGCTGGTTTAGGCCGGGGGATGAAGAAAACGCGGGGGTGGAAAAGACTTACAAGATTGCTTTGCCCAAAGAGTTGCTGGAAGAAAAAGAGGTGTTGGAGTTCATTCAAAATAACCTCACGGTGGAGCCCCGGCGAAACGCCATGATCATTGAACTCTCTTTTACCTCACCGGACCGGTATCTTTCAAAAGATGTGGTTGAAACCTACGTCAATGAGTTCGTGGCCTGGCAGATGGACAAGAAGCTTGAGGGATCGCGCATCGCCCGGGAGTTTCTCACAAAGCAGATCAAACGCGCCCAGATTGAGCTGGAGCGCTCTGAAGATGAACTGAACCGGTTTGCCAAGCAGTCGGGCATTGTGTCCCTGGACGGTAACCTCAACTCCGTCTATCTACAGTTGGAGGAGATCAACCGGTCCCTGGCCGAGGCCGAGGCCGAAATGATCAAGTTGGAGGCGCAATATCAACAGGCGGTCGAAGAAGGTCCCGGCAGTCTGCCCCAGGTGATGGATAGCCCCATGATCTCGGAGCTTAAGGGAAAGTATACTGAAGTGCAATCACAGTACCAGGACAAAAGCGCCATTTTTTATGATGCGTATCCCGAGGTTAAGGCCCTTAAAATGCGCATGCAAAGCATTGAGTCCCAGATTCAAAAGGAGCAGGATAAGATTTTCAAGGCCATTAAGAGCCAGTACGAGTCCGCCAAACGGCGAGTGGAGACCCTTAAGGGGGTGTCTCTGAAGAAGCAGCAGGCGGCCATGGAGTTGAACGAACGGGCTACTCAGTATAAAATCGTACAGCGGGAGGTGGACACCAACAATGAGATCTATAGGAGCCTGCTGGAGCGGGCCAAGGAAATCGAGTCCATGGTGGGGGTTTCCTCCAGCAATATTCACATTGTGGATCCGGGGTCCCTTCCGATTCTTCCCTTTAAACCCAAGGTCATGCTCAACCTGTTGCTCGCCATCGTGGTGGGGCTGGTGGGGGGCGTGGGATTGGCCTTTTTCATGGAATACTTTGCGGATTCCATCACCAAACCGGAAGAGATGACCAATCGTTTTCACATCCCCATTTTGGGGGTGGCGCCTCAGGTCAAAGTTGCGGCCGACGATCCTCCCGTGGAAAAAGCTTTTTTGGGGGATCCGCGCTCGGCCCTTTGTGAGGCGATTCGGACCACCAAGGTCTCCATCCAACTGGCCCGTGGGGATGCCCATACCCGCAGCTTTCTGTTTACCAGCACCACCCAGGAGGAAGGCAAAACAACGCTGGCCACCAACATGGCCACCGCATTCGCCCAGGGCGGGGAGCGGGTGGTCATGATCGATGCGGACTTGCGAAGGCCCCGCATTCATAAAATTTTTTCCGAAGTCGTGACTTCCAGCAACGGCAAAGGCCGGGGGCTTTCAAGCTATCTGGCCGGAATTGTCGATGAGGAACCGGTGATTCCCACCGAAATATCCAATCTGTTTATCATTCCCTCAGGCCCCGTGCCGCCCAACCCGGTGGAACTCCTGGCCTCCAACCGCTTCGGCAAGCTCATGGAAAACCTGGGTAAGCAGTATGACCGCATCATTGTGGATGCACCGCCCAACCAGGGATTTGCAGACGTTCTGGTCCTATCCCGCAAGGTAGGGGGCGTGGTGATGGTCATCACCCTGGGTGAGACCACCCGGGATGCGGTGCGGCATTTCAAGCGGAGCATTCAGAATGTGAACGGCAGCATTCTGGGCTGTGTCATCAACCGTGTTGACTTCAGCAAACGGTATGGCTATCGCTCCTACTACCGTTACTACCGGAACTACTACAACTATGAATACGGCAACGAAAAGAAGGGACGTCGATCCCGAAAGAAGCTGCAGAAAAAGATGGAGACACTCAGCACCGGGAGCGAGTCAGCATGAATCGGGGGTCGTTCAAGGGAAAAAGCCGGGTGAAATCGGATTTTCAGGAGAGTTCGAAAAATCTGGCCCATCGCTTGGCGGATCTTTCCAAGATGAGGGATACGCCTGCGTTGATTGCTTACCTTGCGGGTGACCGCGCAAGGCTTTTGCTCTGTAAGGCCATTGTTTCCCCCGTATCCGCTTCGGATCGCCGACTTGTGGAACGCGCACATCTGATTTTGCGGTCTCAAGGGCTGGATTACGAGGAATTGAAGAACCGGCTAGAACCGGCTGCCTTGGCCCTGGGACTGGTCAGTGCATGTGATGCACAGATCGACTACTACCAGGTTCTGGGGGTGGACTCCTCGGCCCCGGCCTCGGAGCTTCGTGCAGCCTACCGGAAGAAAGCGTTTGAGCTTCACCCGGATACTGCTCGTAAAACGACGGAGAATGGCGCCGATTTTCTTACCCTTAAAGCGGCATATGATACCCTCACGAATCCGAATAGCAGGGCCGCCTTTGATCAGTGTCGGATAGCGCTGGATGCTTGGCATGAGGAGGACTCCGGGGCAATGCCCGATGAAAAGGGAACAAAGCGGCCCCCAAAGGTTCGAAAAGTATTTTTTCCCATTGCCGCAGTGGTGGCGGTCATGGTTGTGATCGCATGGGCGATCAGCATCGTCTATGAACAGGAAACAATGGTGGAACTGGTCGAGGTAACACCTTCCACAGTTCACGGTCCGGTCCGGGAAGCAGAGAAGGTAGATGATGCCGCAGGGGTGGAGAAGAAGGCGGACGCACCCCCTGAAAGGGTTGAAGAGAAGGTGACGTCAAAACCGGTAGCAGAAGCGCCGGTATCTGAGGAAAGGGTATTTGAGAAACAGGTAAACGAGAAACCGGCACCGGAGCCCCTTCAAACGGCGGCCGTGCTTACAGAACACCGGAAGATTGAGAAAGAGAGCACAGTTCCTGCACCGGCACCAGCGAATTCCGCTGTCTTGAGTGCGCCCGAAACGGTTGCAGCCACAGAAACGGTGGAAACACGGACTGCGCTGAAGGAAAAGGCCCCGGCGGTATCGAAGGTGCGTGATGTTGACCAAAAAAAACCGGACCCCGAGCCAGGTCAGCTTCCTATTTACAAAGGAACTCCGGTGGTTGAAGGGGCGAAAGAGCAGACCCAGCCCGCTCCCGAAACGGCTCAAATCGCGCTATCGGTCGTTCCGAAAGGGACGAAAAAGCAGCCTGAAGAGGTGCCAAAGGCCAAGAATTTAGCGAAGGTTCAAAAAGAAAAGCCCATCGAACCAGTTGAGATCGCAAGAAATGATCCACCCAGGCGGGTCGTACCGAAGCCTTCCAAATTACCTGAAAGCAAGGGAACGGAAGATCGGGAGGGAAGTGATCCCGCGGCAATGAAGCTGACGGAGGTTGATAAAAAGGAACCGAACCCCGAGTTGGCTCAGGTTTTTACCGTCAAGGTAGCGCCGGCTGCTGAACAGGTTGAAGAGCAGACCCAGCTCGCGGCCGACCCGGCTCAGATTCCTGCTCCCAAGGCTGTTGAAGCAAAAGAACTTAAGAGCACTCCGACCGTTGAACGGGCTAAGGAGCAGACATTGCCCGCCCTTGAACCTTCCCAATCCCTTCCCACAATTACTTCTGTTCACTTGGAGGAGGATTCACCCCTCCGTGTTTTCCCCGATATTCCTATCCCGAGAACCTACAAGACCCCCTTGGTAAAAAGGTCACAGGTTGTTGAATTCTTGAAAGATTATACGGCAGCCTATGAAAAGGGGGACGCAGAGGTCTTTTTTTCATTTTTTACCGGAAATGCGATGGAAAATGGAAAGCCGCTTGAGGACTGTAAAGCCGATTATCGGAATATTTGGAAGAACATAAGAAGACTCAACTATCGTATATCGGTGGAGGAGACGGATCAGGTTGTCGGAAGCGATACGGTATCCATGAAAGGGCGTTTCAATCTCGACTGGGAGTTCTTGAGCGGACAGAGCGGAAACAGCCACGGTGAAATTCGTATGGATTTTGAAAGAGGTGTGAGTGATTTGCGGATTTCACGCCTCAACTATCGTTTTGATGGGGAGTAATTTTAAGAAAATATTTTGTGAGGGGTCTCTGGATCGATCCAATAACCATCTGATATAAGCCACCTAAAATGGCCCGACTTTTAGCCCGTTAGAGCCCGGTGTTTGGTTTAGCGGGTCCTTAGTATAGGAGGTTGAGGGTGAGGTTTTCCTTGGAGTTAGTCAGTCCGAGTTTCTTGCGGATTTTTTTCCGGTGCCCGTGAACGGTGTTTAGACTGACACCCATTACCTCCGCCACTTCCTTGGAGGTCTTTCCTTTTCGAATCAAGACGGCCACACGAATCTCCGTAGGGGTTAGAACGGCGAAGCGTTCGGGCACTTCCTCAGGAAATTGGTCCGTTGTTGTGAGCAGCTGGCGTTCACGGGTGGCTTCGGCCTTGAAAAGGCCGATTTCCACTTCGGCCAAAATCTGGCGCTCGTTAATCGGTTTGAGCAGGAAGGAAAGCGGCTTGACCCGCTTGGCTCTTTTGATAATGGCAGTCTCATCATGGCCGGTCAGGAAAATCACGGGTATATTTAGCTCGCGATTAAGCTTGTCAGCGACCTCGATGCCATCCATGCCGCCGGGCATTTCGATATCCAGAATAGCGATCGTCGGCCGATGCTCTTTGGCCAGTTGATAGGCTTCCTCTCCGGAATAGGCCGGTCCGATGATGCTGTACCCTTTCACCTTCAGAATTTCTTCGAGCAACTCGGCGGTGACCACGTCATCATCAGCTATGAGGATTTTTGGCATTTGCATTCTATCACAGCGAACCGTTTATTAATTTCAACAGCCTCCTTAAGAATAAAAACTAAAGTTTCACCGTTTTTGAACCTTTTCCAATTTTTCCAGCCAGTTCCGCGCATTTTTTTTATTATGCGCAGAGAATTTTGGCACGAAAAATGAAAATTTTTCAATTTTTATGCCAATAAATTCAACTAGTTATTTAACTTTTTACCCTTGAAATTCGCTCCATCTCGTGATAGGATTCGATAACAACTTATTGATATTCCATCGGAAAGGAGCTTGGCAACATGTTTATTCTAAACGATATCTTAAAGCCTCTACAAAATGCTTTTTCTTCCACCAATCTCGGCAGGGAACGAGCACACTGGTTCTCTTATGCCATCCTGGCTTTCATCATCCCTTTCACTTCATCTATCTCTTCAAACGTGTTGCGTTGCCTCAATACCTTGTTTGGGCTCAACATTAACAAACGTCGATTCTACACCTTTATGGCTTCCAACAAAATACCATGGCATAACCTATGGGCCGCCTTATGGCACCTCATTCCTGACCCCTTGTCCGATGGGCGACTTATGATCGCATTAGATGATTTCATCAATCCAAAGACAGGTCGCAACATCTTCGGATGTTCTCATATCTTCGATCATGCCGCAAAGGACAATCAATCCAAATATCCATGGG
>ADZZ01000319.1 GCA_000179315.1 delta proteobacterium NaphS2 | reverse complement strand
TCTTATCAATGCGCAGAATCACCGCTCTGACTTCGTCACCTTCTTGTAAAGCTCGGAAGGGTGCTTGAGCTGCTTGGTCCAGGAAATATCCGAAATATGCACCAGTCCGTCAATTCCTTTGTCAATGCCTACAAACACACCGAAGTCGGTTATATTCTTTATCTTTCCTTCAATAATGGCGCCAATGGGATATTCTTCCGTAATGACATCCCAGGGGTTAGGCTCAAGCTGTTTGATGCTCAGGGAAATCCGTTTCTTGGGAACATCCAGGCTTAACACCACGGTTTCGACGGTATCATCCACGCGAAGAAGCTCCGAGGGATGCATGACTTTTCGAGTCCAGGACATTTCGGAAATATGAACCAAGCCTTCCACGCCCTCTTCCAATTCCACAAAGGCACCGTATTTTTTCAAGGTGGCAATACGCCCCGTGACTTTTGTACCCACAGGATACTTTTCTTCTATTCCGGTCCAGGGATCCGCTGTCAGTTGTTTGATACCCAGGGATACACGTTCCTTCTCCCGATCAAAACTCAGCACCTTCACTTTGATCTTGTCGCCGATCTGGTAGAGCTCAGAAGGATGCCCGGTTTTACTCCAGGCAATGTTCGTCACATGGACAAGACCGTCAATACCCCCCAAATCGATGAACAGACCGTAATCGGTGATGTTGGTCACCGCCCCCTCGATCACGACACCTTCTTCCAGGTTTTCGAGGACTTTTTCACGCTGGGCCGCTCTCTCAACCTCCAGGACAGCCCGTCGCGACAATACGATGTTTCCCTGACGACGTTCATATTTAATAATCTTGAAATCGTGCTCGACGCCCACCAGGGTATCCAGATCCTTCACAGGTCTCAGGTCAGCCTGACTCCCGGGCAAAAAGGCCTGTAGCCCCACATCCACCGAAAGGCCACCCTTCACTCTCGATATAATTTTGCCTTTG
>ADZZ01000320.1 GCA_000179315.1 delta proteobacterium NaphS2 | reverse complement strand
TCTATGCCATCCTGGCTTTCATCATCCCTTTCACTTCATCTATCTCTTCAAACGTGTTGCGTTGCCTCAATACCTTGTTTGGGCTCAACATTAACAAACGTCGATTCTACACCTTTATGGCTTCCAACAAAATACCATGGCATAACCTATGGGCCGCCTTATGGCACCTCATTCCTGACCCCTTGTCCGATGGGCGACTTATGATCGCATTAGATGATTTCATCAATCCAAAGACAGGTCGCAACATCTTCGGATGTTCTCATATCTTCGATCATGCCGCAAAGGACAATCAATCCAAATATCCATGGGCACAGAATGTGGTTCTTATTGGTCTGTTAAAGGTCATCAAAGGACGATGGGCTTGTCTCCCCCTTTCACAGCGATTTTATTTGCCCCAAAAGGCCATAAATGCCAAATCGGACAATATGAGGGTTGCCGGAAAGGTCGTTTCTTTCCAAACCAAACTCCAACAAGCTGTCGAGATGGTAATTCAGGTAGCTCAACACTTTGCCGGCGTTGACATAATAATCGTTTGTGACAGCTGGTTCGGAAATAACGGCCTGTTCAAACCCCTCCGCACTAAACTCGGAAATTTTGTTCATTTGCTTTCAAGATTACGTTCCAATACCGTACTGTACTCCATCCCCAAGATCGGTTCTTCCAAAAAGCCGGGAAGACCCAAAAAATATGGCAGCAGGTTGGGTTCGTGCGCTGAAATGGCGGCGGCATTCATGGCGTACGCTTCAACCTATCACGTCTTCCTGTACGGAAAATACCGTGAAGTCAACGCATACTCCCAAATCGTTATGCTCAAAACACTCAAGTGCCCTGTCCGGGTTGTCTGGGTCTTTCGAAAAACACAGTGGATCGCAATCTTCTCCACGGACTTGAAGCTGTCGGTTGAGCAAATTATCGAGTATTATGGGGCCAGGTGGAAAATCGAGTCGGGTTTCAAGGAGATCAAGCAAGACATTGGAAGCAGCAAAAGCCAAACCCGCAATGCACAGGCAGTGATCAATCACATCAATTTTTCCATAATGGCCGCAACAATCATTTGGATCTATGGTTCACGGCTCGAAAACATTCCCGAACGCAGGCACAAGGTCAAGGGTCGCAACAGTTTCGCCTTTTCCGACCTGAGACATATCATCGCTAAGTCCGCATTGAGCGATGATTTTCATGCCGTTTGCAACCAAGACAACAAACTGCCCCGAAAATCTTTCCTGGAGGCGTTGCTGCGCATGGTCGGCTGATCAAGCCGGGGGCATTTTCTGTGAAACTTCAGACCTATAAGAAAAAAACCCTTTTCAAGACCTCTTCTCAAAAAACACCGCCTCTCACATTCCAGTTTATTCTGCAGAAGCAACAGAACAACGCGCAATCACCGGTTCCGTTACGATTAGCAGAACTGGTTCTGTTTTCGTTAGCGGCCAAGTCGTAGTGTTTGAAATCAGGTTAATTATTGTTCCCAGACTGTCCAATGGCCGCCCGCGCCAGTTTTTGCTTATGAAAGAAAACATTTGATGCTCGATTTTGTTCCATTTGCTTGTCCCGGGCGGAAAATGACAGATGCTGATCGAGATTCCCAATTCATTTGCCAGAGACTGAATCTCTTTCTTCCACAAACGAACTCGCCATCCGTTGCTACCGCCGCCGTCTGCTGTAATAAGCAACCGGGTAGCAACGGGATATCTGAAACAACCCATTTCACTCCACCACCGCCGAATGCTTTCAACTGCAAATTGTGCTGTATCTCGACTGATACCGAGGCTTACCCATCCCTCATTACGTGTCAAATCATAGATACCGTAAGGACAAGCTTTTCCTTTTTCTTTGTCCGGAAAGTCATATGTGTTCACATTGGTTGGCTGGCCAGCGGGTTCCCACTTGTTGTCAGCCACAATAAATAGCAAAGAACCGGCTCAAAATATCTGATTATTCCACCGGTGGTTTATTGGAACCGGTATTGTAAAGTGAGACTACCCCTTCTCGGCAAGTGCAAGTTTTTCAGCCTTTTGTCGGAAGGATTGAACGGATTCCTTCCCAAACCCTCCAGCCTTTTCGGCAAATGCAACTGCTTTTCGATAGTACTCAGCAGCGTCCCAGTTTTTTCCCTGAGCTTCATAGAGTTCAGCATAACGATGAAGGCCATCGATCTCCTCAGGATATTGTCGCAAGAGCTTTCGGCACACCGCCTCGGCTTCATCAAACTTCTTGTCTTGAATCAAGTCCGGCACCTGATTTGATAAATTGTCCAAATCCGTATAAATAAAGCTTACATTTCGCACGATTAGAGCGTAGTTTTCCGAATTATGTTGAGTTCAAATTTTGACCTAATTCCGAGTTTTTGAAAAGCCACCATCGGTCTTGGATAGCAGCGTATACAGACGGCGGAACACCTAATAATTTCAACACAAATTCGTGCAACTGGGTGACACCCTTTGTAACTGTTTGAATGATTTTGTCTTGCTTTTCAACCATGCTGAGATGAACATTTTTAAAAAAGTAGTTGAGATTGTTCCATGTTGGTTTTTTGGTATTCATGCCGTTGGGTAAAATGGGCAGTTTTTCAACCCCTTGCTCAGCCATATTCTTTCGAATATTACGTTCCATAAGGCTGACAATCATTAGTGCGATGAAATAGAGAAAGGTCATCGCCTCGATTCGCTCCGTTTCTTTGTATTGTGTGTTCGGTCCCGGCTTTCCAGGACCTATCTGGCGCTGAACAATTTGTTTGTCCTCGATGAGCTGAATTTGGAAAAGATCAAATGTACCTTTGGTTGCCTTCTTGATTGCCTTTTCAATCTGTTCCTTTGTCTTGAGGTTGTATTGATTGAGCCGGGAAGAAAGTTCAGTGAGTTGGAGATCGGCTTTGGCGATCCTGTTGTCTCGGCGGCTTTTATCCTGTTTTTCTTTGGCACTGCTGTGAACCCAAATGATACGATATCCATTTTTGGAAGGCTCGCCTTCGTATGTTTTGTATAGGATGGTTTCTGCTTTTTTTCGGCTGTTTGGCGTTTCATAGGCATATTGCCATTCGATGGAGTTTGTTTTTAGAAATTCGTGGAACTGTTTGACTTCAGATCGGTTTTTGGGAACGATCGTAATAAATATTCCACCGTGTTCATGGATATGGTCCAGATTTTTCTGTGAACATAGTTTGCAGTCGGCAATATAAATAAAATCCGACTCTCCCAGGAATTCCCGGAGGGCATTCCAATTGGGGACATGGGTTGTATCGTCAGTGCGGTTTCCATCAAACAATTCAAAT
>ADZZ01000321.1 GCA_000179315.1 delta proteobacterium NaphS2 | reverse complement strand
AACATTGCGCGGAACTCCAGGCATTGACCACTTTTCCGCCGGAGACTTCAGCCTCGATTCTTAGATGGCCTTCTATTCGGGTAATCGGATCGACGATAATTCTTTTGCCCATATTTTCTCCTCTCTTTTCTTAAGAGTGTTTTTTCGTTCAGAACTCGTTAGTCGTTCCGGTTATTCTTTTTCCGCGAAAAATGGGGTCATGGTGTCCCAGAAAGCGGGCTCGCTGCAGCCAATACAGGGATGTCCCGCTTCAACGGGCCAACTGGTTCCATCATTGAATTTGGCTGTGGGACAGTTGTTGTAGGTATCAGGCCCTTTGCACCCCATTTCAAAGAGGCAATATCCCATTTCAGCTTCTTTGGAACCAAATTCCGTTACAAATTCACCATTTTCATAGTGGGATCTTCTGGGGCATTGATCATGAATCGTCTGGCCGTAGGCAAAAAGAGGACGTCCCAACTCGTCCAGGGCGGGGAGCTTTCCTAAGAGGAGATAATTTACGACGGTACCCACCAGGTTGATGGGGTTGGGCGGGCAGCCGGGAATGTTGACGGTTTTGATGCCCAAGGCATCACCGACACCTTTGTATCCACCGGGATTGGGTTTGGCGGCCTGAATACCCCCAAAAGAAGAGCAGGAACCGATGCAGACCGTAGCCGCCGCGCTGGGCACGATTTCCTTTGCAACATCCAGGAACGTGCGGCCGCCGATTTTGCCGTAGCCGCCGTCATACTTGGTGGCGATGGCGCCTTCCACCACACAGATATATTTTCCCTTGTATTTTTTTGCGGCCGCGTGAAGGGCATCTTCAGCCTGGTATCCTGACGCAGCCATGATGGTCTCATGGTAAGCGATATCCAGAATTTCAAGGACCAGTTCGTCGATCCAGGGATACATGGATCTGAGCGT
>ADZZ01000322.1 GCA_000179315.1 delta proteobacterium NaphS2 | reverse complement strand
CATTTTTTTCATGTGATGCCCAGCAGGAATTGAATCCCACGATACCAATGCTCATCTCAGTAAAGGTTAGTAAACCTGTGTAAAAATGCATATTTTCGTTGAACTTCCAAGGCTGAGAAGGAATGCTTTCCACAAAGTTACGCCAGTTTTTTTGGCGCTCAATCATATGATTCCATGTAACGTCGCAAGCCTGCATCATATCATCCACCTTTGATGCTTTCAGACTTGTGCGATATTCTTTTTGAGCTTCATCAATTACTGATCTATCGACGTCATGATTGCCGGGAACTATCAATATTGGAATTTTTCCATATTCAGTATCAAAGCATTCATATATATGTTTAAGAAATTCCTCTGCAAGCTCATATTGCTCTTTTTCTCCACTGTAAGCGAGGTCTCCTGAAAAGACTATTAGCGAAGGAGGACATTTATCTTCGAGGAAATTACTTTTTATATCGGTAAAAAGAGGATCGAATACAGAGAGAGAATCTAAGGCAGCTTTAGGGTTGCCAATATGTGAGTCCGATAATAAGAGAACTTTGAATCTGTCCTCACTCATTATACTTACCTCCAATTTCCCATGAATTTAAGGCCTCTAATCACTGCAAGAGGAATAACCAATTCAATTAAGCCCATCGCACACTGAACCACAAGCTAAATATTTTTTGTGTGTCGCTTGACCCCACAAATTTTCTCTTAGAAATCACTGTTTTTTAGCCGTTCAAAAAAATCTGCTTTTTGATAATCGCTTTTACCATTTCCGTGAACTCAACTCAAGGGTTCCTTTCCAGACAACTTTTGAAAAGCTAAAGTTTCACCGTTTTTGAACCTTTTCCAATTTTTCCAGCCAGTTCCGCGCATTTTTTTTATTATGCGCAGAGAATTTTGGCACGAAAAATGAAAATTTTTCAATTTTTATGCCAATAAATTCAACTAGTTATTTAACTTTTTACCCTTGAAATTCGCTCCATCTCGTGATAGGATTCGATAACAACTTATTGATATTCCATCGGAAAGGAGCTTGGCAACATGTTTATTCTAAACGATATCTTAAAGCCTCTACAAAATGCTTTTTCTTCCACCAATCTCGGCAGGGAACGAGCACACTGGTTCTCTTATGCCATCCTGGCTTTCATCATCCCTTTCACTTCATCTATCTCTTCAAACGTGTTGCGTTGCCTCAATACCTTGTTTGGGCTCAACATTAACAAACGTCGATTCTACACCTTTATGGCTTCCAACAAAATACCATGGCATAACCTATGGGCCGCCTTATGGCACCTCATTCCTGACCCCTTGTCCGATGGGCGACTTATGATCGCATTAGATGATTTCATCAATCCAAAGACAGGTCGCAACATCTTCGGATGTTCTCATATCTTCGATCATGCCGCAAAGGACAATCAATCCAAATATCCATGGGCACAGAATGTGGTTCTTATTGGTCTGTTAAAGGTCATCAAAGGACGATGGGCTTGTCTCCCCCTTTCACAGCGATTTTATTTGCCCCAAAAGGCCATAAATGCCAAATCGGACAATATGAGGGTG
>ADZZ01000323.1 GCA_000179315.1 delta proteobacterium NaphS2 | reverse complement strand
GCACAAGACCATCAGCCTGCTGCCTGATTTTCTTGCATCTCGCTTTCCGGGAACTTTAGACGAAATCGAGCAGGCCGTCAATACAGCCGGATCATGCAAAAGCCAGGAAGAAGCGGCTTTTGTTTTGAGACCGGAGATATCTCTTCCATCAGGGCTTCGCTGGCTGAGGCGGAGGATCCAATATGTAAAGGAGGCACTGACAATTCTGGCCGGACTTCTTGTGACCGAATGTGCTCCGGATCTTGAATCATTCCGCAATAAATTCCGCACAAACAGGGTGCTGATCAAATTGCGTGAAATGGGTCGGGAATATCTGCCATCCATGCCGCCTATTGTCGGATTCGGCCCCCGTTCCGGCAAGCGGTATTGCCACCTTGGGTTTTCCAACAATTGATGGGGACTGTTTATGCCCGTTTGATGGGGTAAAAGGCTTCCGTTCGCCAATTTTTTTATAAGAATGGAGGTTTTAGATGGCAGAAAACGAACTACAAGAGCAGGTGGCGCTATTTCGCTACGGGATTATCGCGGATTTTGTTCATTTGCCGCCCGGATCAAGAGGGCTTTACGCTCAGATCAGGAAGAAAGCAGGGCAGGAATATGTTATTCCCGGCTCCAGACGCACCCGTGTGGCTGAAGAGACGATCCGTTCATGGTTGAAAAAATACCGCAAGGGCGGTTTTGACGCCCTACTGCCCAAAGAGCGCACGGACAAGGGGGAAACGAGAAAGCTGCCCCTTGAGATTTCGGATTTACTTCTTGAGGCCAAAGAAAAAGAACCGGAACTAACCGTTCCGCTGTTAATCAAGAAAGTCAGAGCATCCGGCAACATTCCCGATGATGTTCGGATGCCCAGATCCACCGTGTATAAACTGCTGGCACGCCACGGGTTAACCCGAAAGATACATCACCTGATAGAGACATCGTCGCTTCGCTACCTCATGCCGGGGATTTGTTCATGAGTGATGTCATGTA
>ADZZ01000324.1 GCA_000179315.1 delta proteobacterium NaphS2 | reverse complement strand
AAAATCGTGTTCTCAGAGTCGTATGACAAGTCCGGGGGTACTACAATTTTGAGCCCCGGTTCTGCAATCGGGGTCAAGGTCATGAAAAAGGCGGTGTCGAGGGTTTGGTGGGATATGCACGACGCAACTACATGGTTCCTGTTCCAAAGTCCGATTCCCTGGAAGAACTGAACCAAAGACTTCTCAAAGATTGTCTTTCCTATGGCGGTCATCAAATTGACGGCAGGGAGCACACGGTCAATGAACTGTATGAGAAGGAAAAGGGGGATCTGTTGTCCCTGCCGGACATCCAGTTCAGCAGCCTTGAAACCGCAGGCTGCAAGGTGGATAAATACTCCACGGTCATGGTGGATAAGAATCGATATTCGGTCCCAACAGCGTATGCCTATTGTAAAGTCCGTGTGGTTTTATATGTGGATGAGGTGGAGATATTTTACGGAAGCAAAAAAATCGCATCACATGGGCGACTTTTTGGGAACAACAAATGGAGTCTTCTCCCTGAGCATTATCTTGAACTGATTTTAAAGCGGCCCCAGGCATTTGAATCAGCCCGTGTTATCAGGCAATGGCGTTCGAACTGGCCTGTTTGTCTGGAACGGCTTTTGGATAAATTCTGCCAAAAGCAGGGATATACCAAAGGTGTCAAGGAGTTCATTCTGGTTTTGATGCTCTACAAAGGCCACTCTGCCGAAGCCATCGAATCGGCAGTTGAGACGGCGCTATCATCGGGGGCGGGCTCCAGCCAGGCCGTTAAACACATCTTAATCCATAGAGAATGTGGCAGGGATCAATCGTTTTCAGCCCTGGAAAACTGGCAGACCTTTCCGGCTCCGGACGTATCCATTTACGGACAGATCGGAGGTGGACGATGAACGCCGGTATGAAAGCACTCTTAATTGAGAATCTCAAAAAATTGAAACTGTCCACGATGCTCCGTGAGCTGGAGGGCGTGATCCGTCAAGCGAATCAGGAGAGCCTGAGTTATGAGGAATTCCTTTTAAATCTGAGTGAGGCCGAAGTTCAGACCCGACAGGAGA
>ADZZ01000325.1 GCA_000179315.1 delta proteobacterium NaphS2 | reverse complement strand
CCATTTCACGCAATTTGATCAGCACCCTGTTTGTGCGGAATTTATTGCGGAATGATTCAAGATCCGGAGCACATTCGGTCACAAGAAGTCCGGCCAGAATTGTCAGTGCCTCCTTTACATATTGGATCCTCCGCCTCAGCCAGCGAAGCCCTGATGGAAGAGATATCTCCGGTCTCAAAACAAAAGCCGCTTCTTCCTGGCTTTTGCATGATCCGGCTGTATTGACGGCCTGCTCGATTTCGTCTAAAGTTCCCGGAAAGCGAGATGCAAGAAAATCAGGCAGCAGGCTGATGGTCTTGTGCGCACTCGGGCAGTACCATCGAGGTACCAGACAGTATTCTGGAAATTTCCTGGGATAGGTGCCATGCCTGGCCAGGTCGCATCCTCCCTCGGGATGAAAGGGACAATGATCAAGCTCCGCATGTTCCCAGGCCTTTTGCTCATTGTATTCTTCTATGGTTAAATCTATAGGGTATCGAAGCTGCATATGAAAAAAATCGGACGTAATGAGCCCTGCCCATGCGGCAGCGGCAAAAAATATAAAAAATGTTGTCTCAACGCCTCCAAATTACCTATTGGAGGGACCTTTATTTATACGGATTTGGACAATTTATCAAATCAGGTGCCGGACTTGATTCAAGACAAGAAGTTTGATGAAGCCGAGGCGGTGTGCCGAAAGCTCTTGCGACAATATCCTGAGGAGATCGATGGCCTTCATCGTTATGCTGAACTCTATGAAGCTCAGGGAAAAAACTGGGACGCTGCTGAGTACTATCGAAAAGCAGTTGCATTTGCCGAAAAGGCTGGAGGGTTTGGGAAGGAATCCGTTCAATCCTCCGACAAAAGGC
>ADZZ01000326.1 GCA_000179315.1 delta proteobacterium NaphS2 | reverse complement strand
CCGTCATCATGGGGCTCAAATACCTTGTGCCGCCGTCCCTGCTGGTGGCCCTGGTGCTGGGTTCCATCTTTTTCGGTGTTGCCTCGCCTACCGAAGCGGGCGCCGTGGGCTCCATCGGGGCCACCATTTTGAGCATGGTTTACAAACAACTCACATGGGCCGCCTTCAAAGAAAACTGCTATATCACCCTTCGCGTTACCGCCATGATCATCTTCATCGCCGTGGCCGCAAACCTTTTCACCGGCGCTTTTCTGAGCGCGGGATGCGGAGAGGTCATCACCGAATTTCTCCTCGGCCTGGGGTTTGGCCCTTGGGGCATATTCCTGACAATGCTGTGTATCATTCTATTTGAGTGTAACCTTTTTTCGTCGGGATTCTATGCCGCTTTATTCTTGAAAAAATCGTCGGAGCATGCCAAAAGCGGTAGGATTTTGCCGTATTGCCGCTTTTGCTCCTGCTGACGATGGTTCTCCCAGTAAACATCCCAATCATTGCTGGTATAGACGGACCGCAAAAGCAGCGTGGATTCGGCACCTTTAATTGACCACCTGCGACCTGTTCCTTCCATTCGCTTTTTAACGGTGTGTCCGCAAGTGGACTCTACGACGCCGCTTCCTATCGGATATCCAGAGGCCAGGTACTCATCATAGCGCATCCATTGGCGGTGATTTTCAAAATACTTGATGGTTTCTCTCAAGGCTTTTTTCTGACCGCTCTTTGTCGAGTAGACCGGTTTCTTCAGCAACCTTAACGCAATATGCCTCAGACTACGCCCTCGCCGCACGCGGCTACTACGTATCATAAGACCACATGAGATTGGTAGCAGTTGGCCCCGGCCCCTCCCAGAACCGTGCTTGCGCTATTTACGCACACGGCTCCTCATGAGTACGCTTCACGATTAAGCGAAAAGGTTTACCGTAATACGGGGTTGCGGCAGAGGAAACTTTTTAAGAAGTAGGTTAAACTTCTCCCAGTTCATACACCCTCGTTTACCTCGCCTGTTCAGCCATTTGAACAACAGACGATGAACCTCATAGGAAAACCGGTTGAGACCTTTTGAATTGTCCGTGACTCCGTAGTAGGCAAA
>ADZZ01000327.1 GCA_000179315.1 delta proteobacterium NaphS2 | reverse complement strand
GGGGTGTCTTTTATATGAGGAGGCCCCAATGTTCGCTCGTGCCAAGAAGTCCGGTAAGTATCAGTATTTGCAAATCGTCGAAAACAAAAAAGAGAAAGGCAAAGTCAGACAGCGTGTGATCGCTACCATCGGCCGGATGGACCAACTGCAGTCAAAGGGCCGGGTGGAAACGCTCATCCGGTCATTGTCCAGATTCTCCGAACAGGCCCTGTTGATCATCTCGGGAAAAAGCGATGTCTCCGCTGACTCCAAAAAGATCGGGCCCGTGCTGATTTTCGAGCGGCTGTGGGAAGAGGCCGGAATCAGAAAGGCTATTTCCCGGGTATTGGAAGGACGTAAGTTCGAGTTCGATGTGGAGCGCGCCATCTTCCTCACGGTCCTTCACCGATTGTTGGTATCCGGTTCGGATCGTTTCTGTCATCGCTGGTGTCGGGATTACATCATCAAAGGCATCGAAGGTTTGGAACTTCACCATCTCTATCGGGCCATGGGTTTCCTGGGTGAAGCGCTCGATGTGCAGAACGAAAGTACCGGTTTTTCGCCCAGATGCAACAAGGACCTTGTGGAGGAACTGATCTTTTCCCATCGCCGAGATCTGTTTTCGGATCTGGACCTGGTATTTTTCGACACCACCTCCATCTACTTTGAAGGGCACGGTGGAGAGAGTATCGGCCAATTCGGTTTCAGCAAAGACCACCGGCCCGACCGGGTTCAAATGATCGTTGGGGCGGTCATCGATGATAAAGGCCAGCCAATCTGCTGCGAGATGTGGCCAGGAAATACGGCTGATGTTACTGCACTTTTGCCCGTCGTTGAAAGGCTGAAAAAACGGTTCGCCATCAATCGGGTCTGCATTGTTGCCGATCGCGGCATGATCAGTGCGGATACGGTGGAACAACTCGAGTCTCCAACAAACCGGACCCCATACATCCTGGGAGCCCGCATGCGAAAAGTGAAAAAGATTCGAGATCGCGTTTTGTCCCATCCCGGTCGTACAGG
>ADZZ01000328.1 GCA_000179315.1 delta proteobacterium NaphS2 | reverse complement strand
AGATCGCGTTTTGTCCCATCCCGGTCGTTACAAAGAGGTTCGCACTGAAAGCAGCGATCCGAAAAAGCGGGAGCCGCTCAAAGTCAAACAGGTTCAAATAGATGGTTGTCGATACATCATTTGCCAGAACCCTCGCCAGCAGCGAAAAGATGCCGCTGACCGCGAAGCCATCGTCAAGGCGCTCACTGAAAAACTCAAAAAGGGACCCAAAAGCCTTGTTGGCAACAAGGGGTTCCGGAAGTATTTGAAGGTCGAGAAGGACAGTGCCCGTATCGATGAAAAACGAGTGACGTATGAAGCGCGTTTTGACGGCAAATGGGTACTGCAGACAAACACGGATCTTTCGCCCGAAAAGGTGGCACTAAAGTACAAGGAGTTGTGGCGTGTCGAAAGGGTTTTTCGAGACGTCAAATCACTGCTGGATACCCGTCCCATATTTCATCAGAAGGATCAGACGATCCGCGGTCACGTATTTTGCAGTTTTCTGGCGCTGGTACTTCGAAAGGAACTGGATCAAAGGCTTGTTAAAGCCGGCCACCGTTTCGAATGGGCGGAAATAAAGCAAGACCTGAAGTCTTTACAGACCGTCACCATCGAAGAAAACGGCAGGCGGCTTGCTATCAGAAGCCAGAGCAAGGGAGTCTGCGGCAAAGTTTTCCAGGCTGTTGGGGTTGCCATGCCGCCTACAATACGGGACGTCGAGCCTATACCGGAAAAGTCAGATGGTAGTGCCAACAAAATCCGTGTGTCTTTTAACTAGCTGAAATAGCAAAATAATAATTTTCTAACTGTCAAACTTGAGATTAGCAGAACTGGTTCTGTTTTCGTTAGCGGCCAAGCTTTTTCAATCAAATTATTTACAGCACGGGAAATCGTCGTATGAGCCTCGCACGATTAGAGCGTAGTTTTCCGAATTATGTTGAGTTCAAATTTTGACCTAATTCCGAGTTTTTGAAAAGCCACCATCGGTCTTGGATAGCAGCGTATACAGACGGCGGAACACCTAATAATTTCAACACAAATTCGTGCAACTGGGTGACACCCTTTGTAACTGTTTGAATGATTTTGTCTTGCTTTTCAACCATGCTGAGATGAACATTTTTAAAAAAGTAGTTGAGATTGTTCCATGTTGGTTTTTTGGTATTCATGCCGTTGGGTAAAATGGGCAGTTTTTCAACCCCTTGCTCAGCCATATTCTTTCGAATATTACGTTCCATAAGGCTGACAATCATTAGTGCGATGAAATAGAGAAAGGTCATCGCCTCGATTCGCTCCGTCTTTTTGAGAAAAACGGGAGCGACCTTTAAAATGGACTTGGCCGTGTACATTCTTTTTTCCAGATACGGTTGATTTTTATAGGCTTTAAGGACTTCTGCCGCTTCCATTTCAGCGTTTGTAATGAGAGGGAAAATGCCATCGCGGGCAGCCAGATTGTTTATGGCCTTGTGATCCAATTCCCACTCGAGGCAGTAGGATATATTTTCTTCTTCTTTGTATTGTGTGTTCGGTCCCGGCTTTCCAGGACCTATCTGGCGCTGAACAATTTGTTTGTCCTCGATGAGCTGAATTTGGAAAAGATCAAATGTACCTTTGGTTGCCTTCTTGATTGCCTTTTCAATCTGTTCCTTTGTCTTGAGGTTGTATTGATTGAGCCGGGAAGAAAGTTCAGTGAGTTGGAGATCGGCTTTGGCGATCCTGTTCTTCAACGCTAATCTTAACCGAACCAGCCTTGCTAATGAAAACTGAACCATTGGGGCTTTGACTTAACCTCAATTGGAGTGTGTGTCTGCGAGA
>ADZZ01000329.1 GCA_000179315.1 delta proteobacterium NaphS2 | reverse complement strand
TCGATTTTCACCTGGCCCCATAATACTCGATAATTTGCTCACCGACAGCTTCAAGTCCGTGGAGAAGATTGCGATCCACTGTGTTTTCGAAAGACCCAGACAACCCGGACAGGGCACTTGAGTGTTTTGAGCATAACGATTTGGGAGTATGCGTTGACCTAAAGTTTCACCGTTTTTGAACCTTTTCCAATTTTTCCAGCCAGTTCCGCGCATTTTTTTTATTATGCGCAGAGAATTTTGGCACGAAAAATGAAAATTTTTTCAATTTTTATGCCAATAAATTCAACTAGTTGTGCGGCCGGGCAAGGTCGCATATTTTAGCGGGTGTGAATCCCGCCCCGGAAGGCTGGCCAGCCACTGGGTAGTGAGTCCTTGGATCGACGGGAGTAATCCCCGAGATTAAGCGTAGGACAGCGAGACGATAGGCCGTAAGCCATAAGGTTGAAGGGATTGAGCCTCGAAAGGATTAGTTGAGAGGGACGACGTTTTAACTTTGACGGAAGTCAAAATGACCATTGGCGAATGGCAAGTCAATGGCGCCTCTCCGGGGTCTGAGACCATGGCATGTCGGACATTGCGAATATGCGGCAACCCGGGAGGTTCTCTGCGTTCTTGCTTAAAAGCGAGTATGCCGGCCAACCGATAATAAAGGGAGAATGGCAAACGGGGCAGGGGAAGTCGGATGGCGTCGTAGTACCTGAGAAGGCGGGTAACTCCGCTGGAGGAAAGGACGTCACATGAGTAACAGTGTTGCGAGGACACATCATCTATGCTCAGAAATAGAGAAATGGTGGAAACGAAATTACAACGCATAGCGGAGAAGGCCCGCAAAGAAGATGAATGCCGATTCACCAGTCTGTTTCATCTGATGAACGAGGAGATGCTGCGGGAATGTTTCCAGGAGCTGCGCAAAGACGCAGCATCTGGCATTGATAAGGTTACCAAGAAGGAATATGGGGAAAAACTTGGCGAGAACCTAAACGCTCTGGTCGGAAAATTGCATCGGATGGCGTATATTCCATTGCCGGTGCGCAGGGTGTACATTCCTAAACCGGGGAGTAGCAAGAAACGACCGCTGGGCATACCAGCCCTTGAAGATAAGCTGGTACAGGCGGGATGACACGGGTG
>ADZZ01000330.1 GCA_000179315.1 delta proteobacterium NaphS2 | reverse complement strand
TGCTGTTTTTGTATTGATGCTTGCCCCCGGCATGACAACATGAATGTGGGGATGATAGTCGAGTGCTCTTGAATGGGTATGGAGTATGGTGGTAAAGCCGGCTGCTCCACCGAGTTTTTTGTCTTTTTGGGTAAATGTTTTCAGGAGATCCTGGACGCAGGCAAACATGAGGGAATAGATTGTTGCCTGATTTTTCCAGGCAAGATCCCTGAGCTGTTTGGGGAGGGTGAAGGTGATCAGATAGTATTGAGCCGGTAAGCGCTTGCTCAACTGATTCTCGATCCACTGCCGGTTTTCATGGTTCTGGCAATGGGGACAGTTCCTGTGACCACAGGAATGTGGAATATAGACCTGTTTTCCGCAGTTGTGATCCGTACATTTCGCCAGCATGTGCGGGCCATATTCTTGTCTGCATTGTGCCATGGTCTGCAGAGCCTTTGTATGGCTTGGCAGGACGGAATTCTCGTATCGGTCCAAAAAGCGGTCCCTGAATTCATTGATAATCGAGGAGAGCAGAATCATTTGACCCCTCCCCATGTTATATCAAAGGTGTTGGCCAGCGTATTGACGGCCTGGCTGGCATTGTTTCCGGTATTGGAAGTCAGATGGGTGTATCTGGTGGTGGTCAGGACACTGACATGGCCCAGGATCTGTTGTAATTCAATGAGATCAACGCCTGCTTCCAGCATATGCGTTGCATAGCTGTGCCGCAGGGAATGGCATGAAATTTTTTTTGGCTCATACGACGTTTCCGCGTGCTCATGCGTGGGCTGCAAAAAGGACATTGATCAATGACGGCAGCAATGCTTTTCCTCTCCGGCGTACGTTATGGACAAACTCAAAAAAACTCAGATAAAGTGGTAAGTTTTCTTGAGACACGCCGCGATGTGGTCGCAGCCAAGATCGTAGAAGCGACCAAAAGCCCTCAATTGTATTGACATGAACTTCACAGAAGCCATCGCCGTCTTCATCTCTGGCATATTCTCCCTTACCATGACAAACAGTCTTATGGGTATAGCCCCAGTCAGTGAGATGATTGTAAATGCTGTACTCATCTGTATTCACCAAGGTTCCTGGTGTTATAACAGACCGCAAAATCGGTTCGATGGTTTTTTGTTTAACGTCTGGAAGCATAAAAATGGCGACATCCCCGGAACGTTCAATGATTCCGAGGACAGGAGGTTTTTCTTTTTCAAGAGTTCCTCGGCCCGGAGCACCCTTGAGCGCTCTGCACCGTGGTGCTCGCCCTTTCTGACGAACTTTTTCCGGATGCCCTTTATGCCCTGCAATTACGTATACTTCGTCGCACTCTACTACCCCACTGACTTTACATCCCGGCTTCCTTGCAGCGATTTCGCTCCGAAGCAAAATAGTCATCCTATGGGCGACATCCGGATTAAGGTCCAGCTCCGCGGCGATTTGCCTGTTGGATAGGTTTAGTCCCATGAGGTATAACATGACGATCCATACTCTGATGGGATGGTGTTTTCTTGCCAGAATGGTACCCGTAAAATCGTTGAAACGGCAACCGCAGTTATTGCATTTATAGTTCCGACAAAGCGGAGCATTACGTTTGTGACCGTTCTTTTTGACCCGGTTTGAGGTACATTTTGGACAACAAATACCACATGGCCACTTCTTTTCTCTGAAGAATTCGTAGCACTTAGCGGGGTCGATGAGTTCAAGGATTCCAATCTCCGGATTTGTAGACGATTTTGTGGTCATGGCTATCTGCATATTTAAGTGGACAGAAAGCCATCTTATTTATACCAAATCTGAAGAAATTCCCAGCGAAAATGACTTTTTCAATCAAATTATTTACAGCACGGGAAATCGTCGTATGAGCCAAAGAAAATTGCCTAGATTTGAGTGAATTTCAGTAAATTATTATATTGAGCAAAAATCAGCAATAATAAATTCATCTTACATCCATAAATTGAGAATCAGGTCTGCCAATTCTGACCTCACACAAGAGGAAATCAAGATCGTTGAAGCTGCCACCGGCTGACCGGACGGATCAGGGCCAGGGCCTCTTCATCTGATAAATATAAACCTTGCTGTACTCAACCCATTTATCAACGGCAGAAACAGGGTAGTAAACCTTGTTTGAAAATTTTTCATATTCTGGGCCTTTGCCTTGAGATCGCCAATTTGCGAGAGTTTGTCGGGTTAATTTGAATTTCTGACCAAGCTCTCTTGGAGAGAGGTATCCTTCGATATGGTTAGGTTCAGGGTCAAGCTCGATCTCCGCATATGAATTGACCGCCTCTTCTTGCTCAGGATCAAGTTCAGGATTTTTGTTCTTGAAATATTTTTTGAGTCTTTCAGTCGAATACCTGATCTTGTTTCCAAACTTGAAGTAGGTTGGGCCTTCCTCCTGGCTTCGCCAGTTGGCGAGAGTTTTTTCACTGACCTTGAATCTCTCTGAAACTTCCTCAGGAGTGAGGTATTCATTATCCGGTTCATCGGAGGAATCCTTTTCTTCTTTTGAATCCGATTTTCCATTTGGATGGACTTCCTCATTTTGCTCCGTTGCCATCTTTGGATTCTCTTTAGGTTCAGTGTCAAGGTTTTGGGTTACGAACCATTCTTCGATTTCTTGGGAGTGGTAGAGGATTTTATCTTTCCATTTTATGCATGCATGTCAGCGGCGATCTGATTTTCTTCGAAAACGGGTCATTTGAAAATACACATCAAACAAAATCTTCTTAATCCATATTCTTCAAAAAAATCATTTTATAAAATCTTTCTTCCCTTCCTGCCCTTTTCTTCTTTTTTTGATTTTCTTCTGTTGCGGCTTTAAAAATGTGACCATTGGTTTTGGGGGGTTAAACCGATGGGAAAAGCCGAGAGAAGGAAAAGATGCCGACATTGCAGAGAGTTGTTCCACCCTGATCCACGTAGTAATGGCCGTCAACAATTCTGTTCGAGACCTGCATGCCGGAAAGCCGGCAAGGCGGAAAGTCAAAAGCGGTGGCTCAACAAGCCTGAAAACCGCAACTACTTCCGGGGACCTGAAAATGTCACAAGGGTACAGCAGTGGCGCAGGGATCATCCGGGGTACTGGCGGAGACCATCCAAGGAAAATGCGTTACAAGATCCATTATCGGCGGATACAAAACAAAATCATATACTTAACTCGGAATTAACTCCCAATGGGTTACAAGATATCTTATTGGAGCAACGTTCTGTTTTAATTGGCCTAATCGCCCACTTAACTGGAAATGCGTTACAAGATGACATAGCCATGATCACCCGCCGTTTGAGAGAATTGGGGAACGACTTTTTGGAAAAACCCGTTTTTTTAAAAGGAGGCAGTCATGGTCAGGAAACATCCCATTTGTCCACAGCGTATCCGTAAGATTCCCAAGCAGTTCAGTTGGGTCGATCACCGTCTGGTGCGTGAGCATCACATCGAGAAATTAAGCCACCCGGCAGGCGCTCTATATCTATTCCTGGTAACGGTTTCAGACGCTCAGGGTCTCAGCTATTATTCAGACCCTGCTATTTCCGAACGGCTTTCCATGGCCCCGTCCACGTTGGAACAGTCCAGGGAAGAGCTGATCCGTGCGGGCCTGGTGGCTCACAAAAAGCCCCTTTACCAGGTGCTGGCATTGGACCATCATCCCCAAAAACGATCAGGAGACCCCCAGTCGCTGGGACGGATTTTAAAACAGATGATGGAGGTCAGCCATGATCGATTATGAGACGTTCTGTCAAATCAAAGAACTCAAGCGTAATAATCTGAACGCCGAACAAATCGCCAGGGAACTTTCCCTGAACAGCCGAACCGTTCGAAAATGGGTCTCGGAAGAGCGTTATATGCCCAGAAAATCAGGCTGGAGACCCAGTAAACTGGATCCTTTCAAAAAGGATATTATCCGTGATCTCGAAGCCTATCCCTATTCGGCCGCCCAGATACTTGCGCGTATTCGGGAAAAGGGTTTTGAAGGGGGCTATTCCATTGTCAAAAAGTACGTTCGAAAAGTCCGTCCTCCCAAAGTATCGCCCTATCTGACCCTTTCATTTGCCCCTGGCGAATGCGCCCAAGTGGACTGGGGTTCCTACGGCTCAGTACCCGTGGGATCCACCAAAAGAAGACTGAGTTTTTTTGTCATGGTCATGTGTTACAGCCGAATGGCCTATGTGGAGTTTACCGTTTCACAAACCATGGAACATTTTTTGTCCTGCCATCAAAATGCCTTTCATTTCTTTGGGACATGTCCCAAAAAAATCATGGTGGACAATCTCAAGTCCGCTGTCTTGAGACGGATTGTGGGGCAGGACCCCACCTTTAACCCCAAGTATCTCGATTTTGCCAACCACTACGGTTTTACCATCACCCCCTGCAACGTGGGCAAGGGAAACGAAAAAGGGCGTGTGGAAAATGCCGTGGGCTATGTGAAGAAGAACTTCCTTGCGGGACTCCGTATTCCTGATTTTCAGGCCCTTGGACCGGCTGCCGGGTACTGGTGGACAACATCGCCAACGTCCGCATTCACGGAGTTACCCGTAAAAGACCGATCGATCTTTTTGAGGAGGAAAAGAGTCTTTTAAATCCGTTGCCCCACAACCCGTTTGATGTGGGCGCCATCAGCCAGGTCAGGGCTTCCAGCCAGTTTCGCATAACGCTCGATACCAACAAATACTCGGTCCCTGCCGAATATGCCGGATTGCGTTTGCTGTTGAAAGCCTATCCCGACAGGCTTTGCATCTATTTTCAGGACAAACTCATCGCCCGTCATGAACGCAGTTACGACCGTCATCAGGATTTTGAAGACCCGGATCACGTAAAACCATTATTGGTTCAGCGAAAAAAGGCCCGGGATCAGAAATTATTCATGCGGTTTATGGCCCTTTCCAAAAGGGCGCAGCAGTATTACCGGAAAATGGAACAGCGTCGAATGAACCCCATGCATCATGTACGCAAGATTGTCGCGTTGAGCGAGATATACTCCACTGAATCGGTAGCCAGGGCCATGGAGGATGCGTTTCATTTCCAGGCCTTTTCTTCGGAGTACATCGCCAACATTCTTGAGCAGCGCTCCCGAGTATTGCCTGAGCCGGGTGCGCTTCATTTGACCCGCCGGGAAGATCTCCTTGAACTGAAGGTGGATCAGCCGAACCTCAACGTTTATCAGAATAACGGAAAGGAGCCCCATGGACAAATTTGAATCGAACATTGAAAACAATCTGTCATATTTGAAACTTCCCTTTATTCGGGATCATTACGACCCCATGGCCAAAGAAGCGGCCCGGAAAAACTGGGCGCATGTGCAGTATGTTGCCAAGCTCATCGAGGGGGAAGCCTCTTTCAGGCAGGACCGCGCCACAAAAAGGCGTATCCGGTTCGCCAGGTTCCCGGTCATCAAAACCCTGGACCAGTTTCAATGGAACTGGCCGCAGAGCATCAACCGTCTTGAGATTCAGGATCTTTTTCGATTGAAGTTCATCGACAAAAAGGCCAATGTGATTTTCCTGGGAAGTGTAGGCGTTGGAAAAACTCATCTGGCATCCGCACTCGGCTACAACGCCTGTCTGGAAGGATATTCCGTCCTGTTTACATCCGCCATCGATGTGATCAACACCCTTTCCGCGGCCCACGCTGCCGGACACCTGAAGCGGGAACTCAAAAAGTACACGAAACCGTCTCTTCTGATTCTCGATGAACTGGGCTATCTTCCCATTGACAAGAAAGGGGCCGATCTCCTGTTTCAAATTATCAGCCTTCGATACGAACAGGGCGCCATGGTCATCACTTCCAACCGTGCATATCAAGACTGGTCTGAAATCTTTAACAACGATGCAACGCTCACGTCCGCCATTCTCGACAGGCTCTTACACCATGCCGAAACCGTTCTCATCAAGGCGAAAAGCTACCGAATGAAGGACACAATCGACGGTTAATCCTACAATCTTTTCAACTAGGGCCGGAGCCCTTTTCCGGGTTCCGGCCAACCTTAAAGGCTCCTCTAAATGACTGCATTTTCAAATCGCCGGTTTTTGTGCTTTTTCACGGAACCGCTGACATCAAGAAAGGCGGTGAATCCCTCGATGGCGTTGGTGCTGACACCGGCAACCGCCATCATTTCCTTGGCATAGTGATATGCCTGCCATTCGGACATTTCAAGCTGCGCATAAAAAGCCTGCTTGGACATATAGATGGCATATTTGCTGGTTTTGGCAATTTTCTTGGCAAATTGCCATGTCATTCCGTCCAATTTGTCATCTGGAAAGACGCGGTTGACCAGGTGAAACGCCTCTGCCTCCCGGGCGCTGTAGAGATCCGCCGTCATGAGCATTTCCAGGCATTTTTTTGGCGGCACGGCACGGCTCACAGCGACCGTGGGCGTAGTGCAATTGTAGGAATAGATGAGGCCGGTCATGCCGAATCTGGCTTTTTCTTCTCCCGCCGTGATGAGGTCACAGCCGGCCACCAGATGGCAGCCCCCTGCCATGGCAATGCTGTGTACTTGGGCAATGATGCACTGAGGTGCGCTACGGATGGTGGTCATGAGCTTATAAGAAGTCTGAAACAGCTGTCTGATTTTCGAAACCGGCTGATTGACGATTTCCATACGATCGTGGCCGGCACAGAAAACGTCTCCGTTGGCCCTTAAAATGATTACTTTTGCATCGCACCGCTTGCCCGCATCTTCCAGACATGAGATGATTTCCTCTTCAAAGGCCATCCCCAGGGCGTTTCGTTTGTCCGGACGATCAAGGGTTAGAATGCCGATCTCTTCCTTTTCTTCGTAGGTCATGTATTGGTACTTCATAATTGTCTCCTTGTTTTTTGATGGTTGTATGTTGCTGCCTGATTGTAAGTGCTAGCCTGTGCCCTCCCATTCCCTGTCGCGCAGGAGCCGGCGCAACGCCTTGCCTGCTGCGGATCTGGGGATTTCCGGAATGAATTCCACAACCACGGCGCGGCTTTGACAGTCTTTGAGGATATAGGCCACCTCCTGTTCCCTGAGCATGGCATTGACCACGTTTACGGTGATGCCGGCACGGGCCGTTCCCAGGTAAGTGATGATTAACTCGGGAAGGGAGGGCAGGAAAAGGGAGAGCCCATCGCCCCGCTTCAGGCCTCTTTCGAGCAGGCCGTGGGCGGTGCGGGTGACGAGGGCGTTGAGCTGAGCGTAAGAGATACGGCGCTCACCAAAAATGATGGCTGTTTTGTCGGGGGTGTTCTGCACATGTCGTTTAATGATGTCGGATATGTTTATGGACCCTCCTGTACATGAAATATGATTAATTCAAATCAGTTCATCACATCATTTAAAGTCTTTATTTATATTTGTCGAACACCTTGGACTTAACATGTGCCGGTATTTCCCAACTTGGAAGGCCCGGCACGAGGGCCGATTTTAGGTCAGGGCCGCCCGGCCCCAGGAAAAAGCCTGCAGATTGATGGGGACCTTGGCCGGCGGCATCATCTCGTTAATGGTTTCTTCAAAAATGTCGGATCCGAGTGGCAGATCGGAGACAGCGGAAAGCGCCCCCACCATCATGATGTTGCCTAAAATGGGGTTCCCCATGGTCTGCGCCTGGGACGTCGCTTCGAGCGGCCAGTTTTGTGCCGAGAGTTCGTTCAAACCCTGAGCGATCTCCTCCAGACTGGGATAGACCGCCTGGCCGGTGATAACGCTGACCGGATGAATGGGCCGGGTGTTCCATATCACTTGAATTTCCGCATTGCCATATACGGCCAGAACCCGGAACGCCTCCGAAGGCTCTATGGCGATAACCATATGAGCCCGTCCGTGGGGAATCTGAGGAGACCACGCGGACCGGGTGGAGATTCTCAGGTGGCTCATCACCGAACCGCCGCGCTGGCTGGCCCCGAAGGTTTCTCCGATGGTGACGTAATAATCCTGGGCCACCAGCATACGTCCCATAAGACGTGAGGCCAGCACATTTCCCTGGCCACCCACGCCGGTGATGATGACATTATAAGGATCTATCGGTAACTGTGGAGCCGTCATGAGGCCACCTCCTTTTTTGAAATGGCGCCGGTGGGGCAGATGGAGGCACAAACACCGCAGCCCACACAGATCACTTCATCGATACGGGTTTTCTTTGCTTCCGGATCCCAAATAAGCCCCGGACATCCGAAGATCCGGGTGCAGAGGCGGTTGCAGCCGCATTCTTCCGCCAGGCAAGCATTTTCATCAACTGCCATCTCAAAGAGGCGTTTTCCTTTCTTTCCCGGGCTCAGCGCGCATGCCTGACGCAGGATTAACACGCGAACGCCGTCTTCTTTGTCCAGCAGATCCAGAATGGTCTTTTCAGCCCTCTCCATTTCAAATGGATCGGCAATGGCCACTTCAGCGCCCATGGCTTCACAGATGCGGGCGATATCCACGGAAGGGAGTTCTCCGCCGCTGGCGTCCGAAGAACTGCCGGGATGGGGCTGAAAACCGGTCATGGCCGTGCCGGAATTGTCCACCAGCACCAGCGTCATATCCGCCCGGTTATGGATCGCATTGACCAGAGCCGGCATTGCTGCGTGGAAAAAAGTGGAGTCTCCGCAGACAGCCATGACCGGCTGATCAAAACCGAAACGGTTCAGCTTTCCAAATCCTGAGGCAAGTCCGGTGCCGGAGCCCATGGCATGGGAGGTTTTGAGCGTATTGAAGCCGCAGCCGATGACGCCCAGGGTGTAGCAGCCGATATCGCCGCAAACGAAACCCCGGCGGTTGTCCTGTTTCAGTGCGCTGTTGAGGAGCCAGTAGGAGGCCCTGTGGGGACAGCCCGGACAGAAGGTCATGGCCCGGAAAGGAGCATGGGTTTTGGCCAGTTCCGCGGCCCGGCCCATGTATGCTTGATCAGCCGTCGGGGCGGGTAGACCCAGGATTTCCGCCAGAGCCCGGGCTACCAGGTCCGGATTAAGTTCGTCGGTGGGGGGCAGGGGTCCGTCTTTACGACCGAAGAATTGCTTTGTCCCTGCCTCGGGCCCCAGTTCAGTCCATAGGGCCTTTATGTTGTCTTCCAGGAAAGGCATTCCTTCCTCTATGATGAGAGTTTTTTCGGATGTCTTAAGGTGCTTGGCAAGCAATTTGGGCGGGAGGGGCCAGGTTGTTCCCAATTTCAGCAGCCCCACACGTTCCGCCACATGCAAAAGATCAATTGCCTCCCGGGCGTAGAGAGATGCGGCTGAGCTGGTAATGACCAGGAGATCCGGTTGATTGGGTCCGGTGTAAGTGTTGAACGGCGACGTTTCAAATATCTTCCGGGCCATTTCAAGCTTTTCCAACTGGCGGCGGTGCATGGGATCCACCATGCCAGGGAAGGTGACCACCGGCCCTCCCATCTGATCCATCATGTCGCCGTCAAATTGAAAGCGGGCTTTTGAAGGCCCGGGGGAAATTTCACCCAAAACCACATTGCCGCTGGCGTGGGACATACGGGTGACCGAGCGAAACATCACAACATTGTGGACTTTTTCGGAGAGTTCAAAGCCCCAGGCGGCCATGTCCTTGGCTTCCTGAAAGTTGCCCGGCTCTATCAAAGGAAACTCCATCATTTTGGCATAATGGCGGGAATCTCCTTCATTGGTGCTGGAGAGTCCCCCCGGATCCTCGCAGGTGACCAGCACGAGGCCTGCCCGGGTGCCGTATTCGGACAGGTGAAGCAGAAAATCGGAGGCAACGTTCACCCCCACCTGCTTCATCACCGCCAATGATCTGAGTTGGGCAAATGAGCCGGCGGCTGCCACTTCGAGACCGACTTTTTCGTTTGCGGACCATTCCACGTAGAGCCCATGATTGGAGGCAACGTCGGCCAGGGTCTGTATAATTTCGGAAGAGGGCGTTCCCGGATATCCGGCCACGACTCTGACGCCTGCTTCCAGTGCCCCACGGGCAATGGCGTCATTGCCCATGAGCAGTGCCGTCTGCCCCTTGGCGCCGGTGCTGACTATTGACATAAAATCGCCTCCCTACGGGTGTAAATCAAATCTTCTTTCCGGCCCGATACTTCCTCCAACTGGATCATACAGGTGTTCTTTTTTCCCAGGGAAGCGGCCTTAAGTCTGTCCAAATTCTCCGGCGGGACCGCTTTGAATTCCAAGATCCCCCTGGAACGGGCCAGATCAAGCAACGCCTGCCCCTTATCCGTCCGCACAAGCACCTGATTCCAACCCCGGTCAACGGCCCACCCTTCGGGACTGCGGGCGGAGCCCACGGAGAGGTCGGAAAACTCACAGGTCAAATCATAACAATATCGGCAGCTTTCACGAATGCAGGTTTGTACTTCTTCCATGGGGATTTCAATGAGTCCTTTTTCCGTATGCAGTTCCATGATTTTGTGCTGACTGGGCGGTATGTCCATCCCTTGAATACGATCCGCCCCAGCTTTTTCCTTGATCAACCGACGCAGTTCTCTAAAAGAGAGAGCCCATCCGCAGAAAAGCCCGATCACCAATGCAAGGTTTTTCATCCGTTCTTCGTCGCCGGGCTGGGGATATGCCCGCATTCGGGCCAGTGCCAGCGCTTGACAGGGTGTTGCGACGACGCCTATCTTAGAGGGCTCACCTTGACTGATTTCATTAAACTTTGCCACCGTCGGGGCAACCGAAAATTTGCTCCCTGCAAAGGAGGCAACCGCGTCGGGATCCGAAATGGCCACGCTTTCAGAAACCTGGTTGTTCTTGCGTTCCGCCAATACCGCCTTGTGGATGAATCCCTCTTTTAAAGTCAAGGCCACCAACGTGCTGACCGTTCCCCCGTGCTGTGCTCGGTCCCTTATTTCCGGATCCGTTGAGCGGGTCATGTAAAGGCCTTTGACAGCTCCCAGTTCAGGCGTGATATCGCGCGGTTCAAACAGAATTGTGCGCAAACCGCCAAGATCAACCTGTCCCCTGGGACAGTATGCCGAACAGCGGCCCCAGGTGCGGTCGCATTCATGGATAACGGCCGTCTGATCACGGTAAAACTTCTGGTAGGGACAAAGACCCACGCAGGCCGCACATCCGGTACACAGACCTTGTGCCATGACCTGGTTTCTGATCCAGGCCTGCCCCTGATTTCCTTTATCTTCATTCATTATTATTCCTGCTCCTTTTCTGCCAACTGAGCAACAAGGGCGCGCGCTTTTTCCCCAAAGGTTAACGCGATCCGCTTTTGACAACCGCACCCTCGGTTCACAGTCCCCATCGCTCATCTTTTTCTCTTTATAGATATATCTCTGTCAAGACAATAACGCCTTTTCCGGCCTTTTTATTGACAGCCATTGCGGCTTGGGGTAAACGATTTTTATGTTATTGAGGTCTATTTGTAAAATTTCATGTAAATCGGGTTTGAAGGAGAAAGGCATTATGGCAGGGAAAAATCACATCCCTCTGGGCGTTGGCTTTTATCCTGATTGGTTTCATAAACATTACGGCATTAGCTTCGGTAAGGACTACTATTTTGATCCCGAGGCAAGGGTTCAGGCCAGAATGGAGATGGATAAGCGTCTATATGAGCGATTTGGTGATGTGGGCCTGGGGGACCCCAATCCGGAGCCGAAGCCCTTGATTACTTTCGGAATAGTCATGCTCCCTTCGATTTTCGGATGCGAAATCATCTACAAAGATGATGCACTTCCCTGGGCCATGCCGCTCAATCTTTCGGAAGATGAAATCATGAAACTAGAACTTCCCGATATCTTTAATACTTATCCCATGACCGATATGATCCGGCAGATCAAGTACCTCAAAGAGAAGTACGGCCGTGTTGTGGGGGACATCAATACCACAGGCGTCCAGAATCTGGCGCTTAAAATCAGGGGGGACCAACTCTACTTTGATTTTTTTGAGAATCCCGAACTTTGTCGCCATTTGCTCAACATCTGCACGGAAAGCATTATCCAACTGTTTCGGTTCAACCATGAGACCACCGGCACCGCCGCCATGGATGTGACCCCCATGTGTGACCCGAAACTTTATGTCTTCCCGAACTGCACGGCCGAGCAGATCAGCCTTGAAACCTACGAGTCAAATATTCTGGCGTACGACAACAGGGTGGCGGAGGCATGTCATCCGGTGGGAATCCACTATTGCGGAAGTGTTGATGAAGTGCTGGAGGGATATGCGAAAGTCCGCCATTTGGCGTTCATTGAGATCGGATTCGGTTCCGATGTGAAACGGACGCGGGAAGTATTCGGCCCTGACGTGGCGGTCAATGCCCGTATCAGTCCTGTACTGATGAAAAACGGGAAACCGGAAGCGGTGGCATCGGAAGTGAGACGATTAATCGATAACGGCGCGCCGCTTCACAATTTTTCCATTGATACGGTGGGACTCACTTACGGCACCCCTGATGAAAACGTCAGAACGGCGCTTAAAACGGCCGCTGAATATGGAAAAATCGATCGGGAACCCGCCGTCGAAGCTCCCGGACAGTTGTTTCATGTTCATGGGAAAATCGCTGCGCCTGTGGAAAGCACTGTTTCCGGCGCCTCAAAAACGGTTGTTATCGGAACTTCAAAGCCTCTGGTTATGATCGGAGAAAGGATTAATCCAACGGGCCGCAAGGAACTGGCGGCATCATTGGAGGCGGGAAACCTCGATCTGATGCGCTCGGAGGCCATTTTACAGGTCAAAGCAGGCGCCCATATCCTGGATGTGAATGTGGGGGTGTCAGGCATTGATGAAGCGAAGATGTTGAAGGAAGCGGTGCTGGCCATACAGGCGGTCACGGATGTGCCTCTCTGCATCGACTCGGCGCTTCCAAAAGCGCTGTCGTCCGCTCTCGGCGTTTATAAGGGAAAGGCTCTGGTCAATTCGGTAAATGGTGAAAAACACAAACTGGAGCAGGTCCTGCCCCTGGTGCGGGAACACAATGCAGCGGTTATCGGCCTTACCATGGATGACAACGGCATTCCCGACAAGGCGGAAAAACGCCTGGAAATTGCACGATTAATTGTAAAGAAAGCAGGGGAGATCGGTATTCCGAAAGAGGATGTTATTATTGATCCCCTGGCCATGGCGGTGAGTGCCGATGATCAGGCAGGACTGGAAACCCTTCGTGCACTTCAGCTGATTCGCGACGAACTGGGGGTAAATCAGACGTTGGGACTCAGCAACATCTCATTCGGGCTACCGGGACGCACATCCGTCAATACGATTTTTCTGTCAATGGCGGTTATAAGCGGTTTGACCTGCCCCATTGCGGATCCCACAGCATGGGACATGGCAAAGGCAGTACTGCTGTCAGATCTGCTTCTGGGTAGGGACAAATACTGCATGAATTATCTTGCTGCCACCGCGAAAGGGAGGGGAAAATACATTTCAAAACCTGCCGAGGAAGCGGCCCACGGGGCAGGGGACCTCGAACAAATCAAAACGGCTGTCATTTCGGCAAATCGAAAATCAGCCGTTAAATATACGCAAGAGGCGTTGGATCTGGGGATCGATCCTCAGGAAATCATCAACCGCTATCTCATTGTGGGTCTCAATACCGTGGGGGAGAGATTTGAGCAGAAGAGAATTTTTGTGCCGGAAATGATGATGGCGGTCAAAACCATGGAAGCTTGTGTAAACCTTGTGACGCCGCACCTGAAAAAGGGAGAAAGCGTGGGAAGTTTTGGCACCATTGTCTTGGGAACCGTTTTTGGTGATCTTCACGATATCGGTAAGAACCTGACGAAACTGCTCCTTGAGACCTCGGGCTTTCGAGTGGTCGACCTGGGGGAAAATGTGCCCGCAGAAAAATTTGTGGCTGCTGCCAGGGAAAACAACGCACATATCGTGGGGCTTTCCTCTCTTCTAACCACCGGCGATCCCCATGTGGAAGAGACGATTCGCGCCATTAAAGAAAGCGAATTGGGAAACAGCGTGAAGGTGATCTGCGGCGGAGCAGCACTCACCCCAAAATTTGTTGCGGCCTGTGGTGCCGACGCCCATGCTAAAGATGCCGCCGATGGGGTGAAAAAGATAAAAAAGATGCTGGAAGATTTTTGACTGACAACGTGCTGGCTTGGTAACATAATATCTTTAAATCAAATGCCCCGACATTATTCTGACTCCAGCGTAAAACCCCTGTAAAATATTTTCGCCAAAAAAAAGCTTGACAACTGGAAAGATTGAATGATAAAAAGTTCAAAAATTGTTAGAATAATCTAACTAAGGTTGGAACTCATGGATAAAACCGTAACAAACATCTGGGAGGAAAAGCCTCTGACTTCCGCCATGGAAGACTATCTGGAGGCAATTTTTGATCTGGACAAGGAGAAGAAAGTTGTCAGGGTCAAGGATATTGCCAAACGCCTGAACGTCAAGATGCCGACGGTAACCAGCATGCTCAAGACGCTGAGCAAGCGGGGACTTGTGCACTACGAAAAATACGAATATGTGGAGCCAACCGAAGAAGGCTCCGAAGTGGGCCGTGAGATGCGGCGAAGGCATGGCATCCTGTCCAGATTTCTAACGGAAATCCTGAAGATTGACGCCAAAACAGCAGATGAAGAAGCCTGCAAAATGGAGCATTCCCTGAGTTCCGGAACTCTGGACAACCTGACCGACTTTATGGCGTTCATACAGATATGTCCCCGGGTTGGGGAAAACTGGCTTGAACATTTCGAGGAATATCGGCGGGATGAGTGGACACCTGAGAAATGTATTGCCCAATCTGAGGTGTTTTCATGTGAATTTGATCGACGGACCCAGGAGTTAAAGGAAGAGCCTGCATCCCAAAAAAAGGATGACTGAAACCGCAACACTCGATTACAGCCGTGTTTGAATGAGAGTATCCCCCACCCGAAAGAAACGGCTATGGGTAGGGATTTTTTTTGATTTTATTGTTAGAAATTCCAAACATATATAGATCAACAAAATCTACAGCGTTGAAAGAAACCATTTCATTAAAAGCCATTGCCCGAAGCATTCAGGAGTTGCATCGGACAATTGATTGTCACCACAGTGAAATGGTGTCCATTTTGGGACAAGAGAAAATCGGCGTGCAAACCGATGGGCATTCCGACATGAAGTTTTCCGCATATTCCAGAGAGGCGGCGCTCAGAAATGTTATTCGGGAGGCCGTCGAGGTTCTGGAAGAAAGCCGGAAGGCATTCAAATCCAAGCGGCTTGAAGCTCTGCGCAAAAGGCTCACCAATGCATTGATGGATATACGCGCATAAAGGAGGAATTATTCATGACAAGCAAGAGGATTGTACCATCGCAAACCATGCATCGGACAATAGCCCTTAACAGAAATGAGAATCCGCCGAAATCCGGGCGATTTTCCACTCTGAAATTTTGGGAAATCGCCCCGTTTTTCAAATGTCCGGTGGTGGGTATCTGCCTCACCCTTTCGGAGCAGAGGCAGGTGCTCAAAAAGGCGGGGGTTAGTCCGAAAGGAAGGAGCCCTTTTGAAATCCACGAACTGCTGGTTGGCTGTTCGGATAATGAAAACCGCGTGTCAAAACAGGTGGATCGGCTGCTGAACCGGAAGTTCAGGGCAGAGATTACACCCCTGCTGGAACTGAATGAAAAAGTCTTTATAGGGCAGTGGGCGTCTTATTTTCACGGCGGCACGTTTGTCGGTGCTTTCTGGGCCGCCTCCATAAAACCCGACCTTTCGGCCGAAGCCAGGGGCCGAATTTTCGGAGATGTCCACATGTCCATGCACGGAAATGTGGAACAGGATGCCCGCTTCAAACGGCAATTGGCGTTATATGGGGAAGAGGCTGCAAAAATGCGCGAAAAGGCCCGGGAAGCAACGAGGTCCAGGAAAACACTGCAAAAAGAAAACGCCAAGCTGCAAAAAAATCAAGAGAATTTGCTCAACCGGCTGGCCTCCGACAAAAAGGAGATGGTCAGCATGACCGAAACGCTTGCAAGCGTAAAAGCTGCTGCTGGAACCGAGGAACTGGAGCGGGAAATTGAACGCTTGGGCGAAGACTTGGTGGATCTTATGGAAACCATCAAAGTAAAGGATACGCGGTTGGCTGATTTTGAAAGGAAAAACAGACAGCTTTCAGCAGCACTTGTAAAACAAAAGGATGCCAACGTCTCCCTTCAAAATGACGTGGAAATGCTCATACAGGGGGCATTCAGGGGTGATCGGTGCGACGATACCTGTCCTTCCTATAACCTCTGTCAAAAGCGTGTTCTGATGGTGGGCGGAATCACCAAAATGGCATCTCTATATCGGCAAATGATTGAAACCAGAAACGGTATATTTGAATACCATGACGGCTACATGAAAAACGGCGCAAAGAACCTCGAACACCGGGTAAGACGGGCCGATATGGTGCTTTGCCCGATTAATTGCAACAGCCACGCAGCCTGTGCCCTGGTCAAAAAACTGGGTAAAAAGCACAAGAAGCCGGTGCGTCTTTTACCCAGTTCCAGCTTGAACGCTATCGGAGAGGCCATATCGGGAAAAAGAGACATCTATGCATCGGACAACTGATAAACCGGAGGGATTCATATGAGCAGTAATTTTCACCTGCAATACAAAATAAGCAACGGGAACCTGCACCTCAAACCGGAAGGAGATTTTGACGGAACTTCGGCCTGGGAACTGATTCATCTCATGCGTGAAAAATACGACGGTAGTGGCAGGGTATTCATTGATACAAACCAACTAAGAGAGGTGCATGGTTTTGGTTGCAGCACCTTTCGATGTTGTTTTCGGCAGGGGGACGTCCCGGCTCACTGCCTTTTTTTCAAAGGTGAGAAGGGCTTTAGCATAGCGCCGAACGGTAGCAAGGTTCTCGTTGTTTCAAAGAGCCGCGCTTGTGGGTGCAATGGCGATTGCGCCAATTGCAGTTGCGGCCTCAAGAAGAAAAGCGATCGGGACCATTAAAGAACCTGAAAAAAATTTTGGCATTAGAGTTAGGCGCACCTTGTTAATTTAGAACCATATATCTTGCGTTTAAGCGAATAATAGCAATTAGGATTCAAAACTTTACGGGTTATTGCCAAACCAAAGAGGATGTTTGAATTCTCTGCTAAATCGAGGAGGAAAGACCCATGACATTAGACCAGATGAAACCGGGGAATGAATGCCGCATAAAGAGACTGATGATTCACGATCAATTGGGACAACGGCTTTTGGACATGGGTGTCTATCCCGGCCTTACCCTCAAAGTGATTCGGAACGCCCCTCTTGAAGATCCCATGGAAGTGTGTCTGGGAGGGTTCTTCGTGAGCCTGCGCCACGACGAAGCCAAGTATGTGGAGGTCTCCCTGTCATGACGCGGGATTCGGTTCTGATCACCCTGGCCGGACAGCCCAATTGCGGTAAATCCACCGTGTTCAACGCCTTGACCGGGGCGAGCCAGCATGTGGCCAATTATCCCGGCGTCACCGTGGAAAAGATGGCCGGCCGTTACAATTATGACGGTTTAAAGGTAGAGGTGGTGGACCTTCCCGGAACCTACAGCCTGACGTCATATTCCCTCGAGGAACGGGTGACGCGTGGATTTCTTCTGGCGGAAAAGCCCTCGATCGTGGTCAATGTGGTGGATGCCGCCAACCTGACCCGGAATCTCTACCTGACCCTCCAGTTGCTGGAGATGGAGATTCCTCTGGTGGTGGACCTCAATATGATGGATGTGGCGCATCGAAGGGGCATCAGGATCGATCCCGAAAAACTGGCCCGACACCTGGGGGCATCGGTGGTGCAGACCGCTATCAAGACAGGACGGGGCAAAGAAGCATTGTTGTCCGCCATATCCCGGGCCGGCCGCAGCAGCAGCGCCCACCAAACCATGCGCATCGATTACGGCCCCATGGAGCCTTTCATAAGGGAGATTACGGCCAGACTCATAAGCGATGCCCCTGAAGCCGCGGATTATCCCGTCAGATGGTTGGCCGTAAAAATCATGGAAGGGGATGCCGAAGCACTGAAATATATTCGGGGGAAACTTACAAACCCGAATTCTTTTCTGGAATTTGCGGCGAAAAAGAGGCAAGACTTTGAGTCGCAATTTGAGGAATTGCCCACCAGATATATGGCCTATCGCCGCTATGCGCATGCCGAAAGCATCGGCAAAGCTTGCGTGGTGACCAAGACGGGCAACCGGCGGCCCATGTCCGACAAGGTTGACCAAGTGGTGTGCAACCGTTTCCTGGGTCCCATGATCCTGGTGGGCGTTCTCTACCTCCTTTACTACCTGTCCATTGTTCAGGGTTACAATCTGACCAACTATACCTGGCCCCTGCTGGCCAAAATCAGGAACATCACGGCAGCCCTTGCGCCTTCCCCCGGTTTCATCGAAATTCCCCTGCTCCGGGCCTTTTCCCTCTGGTTTGTGGACAGCATCAACGCCCTTTTAAACTATATCCCTATCTTTTTTATTCTGTTCAGCCTCATCGCCATCCTGGAAGACAGCGGATATATGCCCCGAATGGCGTTCATTTTGGACCGGCTTTTTTCAAAATTCGGGCTCCACGGATCCTCCACTCTTCCCATGGTTCTGGGGGGCATCTATGTGGGAGGGTGCGCGGTTCCCGCCGTCATGTCCACCAAGGGAATCCCTGACGAGAGATCGCGGCTGGCTACCATTCTGATCATTCCGCTTCTGAACTGTCTGGCCAAGGTGCCCCTCTATATCCTTTTGATCAATATCTATTTTGTGGGGCACAAGGGGATGGCCATGTTCTTTATTTCCACCATCAGCCTGTTGATGGTCCTGCCCATCGCCAAGATCCTGACGCTTACGGTGCTCAAGAAAAAGCCCACGGCGCCTTTTATCATGGAGATGCCCCCATATCACCTGCCGACCTTTCGAGGGGTGCTGGGCCGTGCCGTGGAAAGGGTGCGGCTCTTTGTTCGAAAGATCATCACCATCGTGGCTGCAGTGGCCGTGGTGATTTTCGTGCTGCTCCAGTTTCCGGGCCTTGGCCATGAACGAAAGGCCTACTACGCAGGGCAGAAAGAAAGGACGGTTTCGGCCTTTTACAGCAAAATTCAAGGAACGCCCTATGCGGAACAACTGCAAGGGGAGAATCTCATGAAGCTGGTCCTTTATTATGATGAGTACAAAAGCAAAAAAATGGGCGTAAAAGGAAAGGAGGCGTCACGGGCCTTAAACAGGGAATTCCAGGAAAGGAATCCGGGTTTTTTCAAAATCGTAAAACCCGGCAGGGACAAGATCGCCAAAAAAGTGAACCGGGCGTTCAAGAGGCTCTTCAAAGCCAGGAAGAAGCTGCTTCGGGAAATAAGAAAGGAAAAGATCGACAACAGCTTTCTGGGCCGTGTGGGTCGGTTTCTGGTGCCCGTCACCCAATATGTGGGTTTTGACTGGAAGGTGAATGTGGCCCTATTAAGCGCTTTCGCCGCCAAGGAGAGCAGCGTGGCCACCCTAGGGGCGCTTTATGATCAGGGCGAAACAGGTGCCGGGACCCTGGAGGAGCGGATGCACGAAGGTGAAACCGGGTTCACATCCCTCCATGCCCTGGCCCTGATGCTTTTCATGGTGCTGTATCCTCCTTGTATCGCAACGGCCATTATGGTCAAGATTCAGTCTGGTTCAATCAGGTGGATGCTTTTTTCCATGGTTTATCCCATGTGTTTGGGCATCCTTGTGGCGACGCTTGTGTTTTCGGGCGGGAGTGCCCTGGGATTGAGCGGAACTGAAGCAATGGTTGCATTCTTCGGGCTTTCCCTGGGTACTACCGTTCTGATGGGGTTTGTCAGAAAAAGCCCTGATTTAAACTAAAAAGAAAGGAGGTGAAAGAAATGAAAAAGGTGTTTTTAAAAATGGTGCTGGCAGCTGTTCTTATTTTTACGGCAAGCACTGGTCTTGCCCATACGCCGCTTTGTTCCTGCTATGACAACGGAGATGGAACGATTACCTGCGAGGGTGGGTTTTCAGACGGCTCCTCGGCCGCAGGTGTTGCGTTGCGGGTGGTGGAAAAGTCGGGGAAGGTCTTGATCAAGGGCAAGATGGATGAGGACAGCGAGTTTACCTTTGAAAGGCCTTCCGGTCCCTTCAAGGTCCAGTTTGATGCGGGTCCAGGGCATGTGGTGGAGGTGGAGGGAAAAGAGATTTCCCAGTGATCCATCCATTTTTAAACAAATAACAAAAAAGGAGTCTACCTTATGAAAAAAATTGCAGCGATGTTGTTGGGGTTGGCGGTGATGGCCATGAGTGTTCCCGCTTTTGCCCACTTCCAAATGATTTACACCCCGGAAGCGGCCATGAACAAGGGGGGGAAGATCCCCGTGGTTTTGGTTTTTACCCATCCCTTTGAGGCGGGTCATACCATGGACATGGGCAAACCCGAGCAGTTTTTTGTACTTCGATCCAGAGGGGAAAACGCGCCCAAAAAGAGAGATCTACTGAACACCTTAAAACCGATCACCTGGCAGAGCCTTATCAATTCAGGCAAGGCATGGGCCACAACGTACTCTGCCAGAGGTGGAGATCATGCCTTCTGCGTGATTCCCGAACCTTATTGGGAAGGTGGGGAGGGGCATTATATCAAACAGAACACCAAGGTGATCATCAATGTGGGCGGCGAGCCGGGGGCCTGGATGGCGCCGGCGGGACTTCCCACCGAGATCGTTCCACTCTCAAAACCCTACGACCGATGGACCGGCAACGTATTTCAGGGCCGCGTGTTGTGTAACGGCAAGGCCGTTCCCGGCGCGGAGATCGAGATCGAATACCTGAACCACAAGCCGTTGCTGGACAAAAACGCTTTTGCAGAAGAGGCCAACGCAACAGCTCCCCAGGATGCCTTCGTGCTCCAGACCATTTTTGCCGACAGTAACGGGGTTTTCACTTTCGGCATTCCGAAGGCGGGTTGGTGGGGTTTTGCGGCCCTGGATCTGGATCCTTCCTACAAGTACAAGGGGAAGAAATGCTCCAGGGACGCGGTCATGTGGATCAAAGCCGTGGACATGAAATAGCCGGAAAAGGCGGCGGACACACCGGTTGAAGTGCCGCCCTTTCCCCATTATGAATGATTTCTGGATGTGGCTTTTTGGAAGGGAGTCAAATTGGACGTCATTATCGTTTGCACCATAGGACTTCTGGCAGTCGGTTATCTTTTTTGGCGGTATAGCATTGTGATCAGACAAAAAAATGCTTGCTGCGGCTGCGGCACCTGTGGAAGCGGTTGCGGCGGCCCGGAGGGAACCTGCAAGGGCGGCCGACCGGCTATCGTTGAAGGCAATAGATGAACACCGGAAAGATCCGGTGACCCATAACGGTTAACAAGAAGAAATTCGAGCCGATCCTTTGAATCGGCTGAAGTCTTACGGGCCCCGATATAAGGCGGGGCAAGTGAAGGCGCAGCAGAACTCATCCCATGGGAGGGGTCTGAATGCGCTTTTTTTATGCAAAGGAGGAAAGCATCTCATGAGAATAATGAAGAAGTTTGGTTCAGGTTGTCTATTGTTAATCCTGACGGTTCTTCTATGGAGCGGCAATGGATCGGCTTATGAAATCAACGATAAATTGAGCATCGGCGGCATCATCGCCGGAGAATGGCAGTATGAGAGCCTTAGTGATGCCGAAGGATTCGACAATGAGGGAAGGGGCGCTCTGGTTTTTCAACCGGAGATCAGTTTTAAACCCACAGACAGGGATGAGGTTTTTGCCAAATTCGGGTTCGGCGCGGGAAACGGTTTGATGGAAGAGGGGCAATCCCCTTTCATCCTGGCGCCTTGGCCCGCGGATGTGCAGGATGACTACAAGGATATCAACGGACGGAACCGGGACTATCTGCTGACCGCCTGGTACAAGCACACTTTCACTTTCAGCGATGACCACACCCTGGGACTCACCGGCGGTATTATCGATGCGTGCGATTATATGGATGAAAACGCCTTTGCCAATGACGAATTCACCCAGTTTATGAACGAGGCCCTGGTCAACGGTCCCAATGCCTTTCTGCCGTCTTATGATATCGGCGGCGCCGTGGAGTGGGAATTGGGGGCGTTTTCCCTCAAAAGCGTAGCCATGGCCGTGGGAACCAACGGCGAAGGAGGTGAATTCGAGGAACCTTATAATTTTTACGGTATCCAGTTCGGGTACACCGTGGATTTCGGACTGGGCGAAGGGAACTACCGCGTGATCGTGGACACCACCAGCGAAGATTTCAGCAACGTGGCCGGCACCAAAAAGGAACGGATGCGTGCGGTTCTTTTTTCCTTTGACCAGCAGTTGGGGGAAATCCTGGGGGCCTGGTTGCGGTTCGGCTTTCAGGACGATGAAGCAGCCGTCGATTACAAGGATATCTATACCGGTGGCCTGAACATCAGCGGCAACCTGTGGGGTCGTGAACAGGACAATATCGGACTGGGGTACGGCCATTTGAGGGGCGGCAATTTGGATGTGGACCACACGGATGTTTTCGAGGTTTACGGACGGTTCGCCTTGAATAATATTTTCGCTATTACCGGTGATGTTCAGTACATGAAAGATTCCATGGAGGTCGGCGAGAGCCCCAGCGGATGGATTTTCGGCCTGCGGGCGACTGCTGAATTCTAACGCATTTCAAATAGGCCTTACCTCTCCTCCTAGGCCTCCGAGGTCGGGATGTTTCGGCGGATGCCGGCGCATCCCGACTTCTCAAAACCCTAGGGATCAGCAGGGAGATACTCCCCAGAATCTACGATCCGTTTATTTCCACAAAGAAATATGGAAACGGGAACGCCGGATTCGGCCTGGCGATTGTCTATACCACCGTCCAACGTCACGGGGGATGGATCGATGTGGAAAGCAAAGAGGGCGTGGGGACTCGATTTTCAGCGTATTTCCCATTACCAGCGCCCTGGTGGTGGTGATCGTATTCTGTGGTATCCATGGTCCCGGTTTCCTTTCTTCAAACGGCCATCTGAATTGGCTTTCGGCAAAATCGATTACGGTTCGTAGGAGACGGTGGCAATCCCCCTTCCTTCCACCTCTTGGTATGGACAGCCGGCGCAAGTATAACAGAGACCGGATTTTTATTCATCCTGTACCACTTTCGTCACCATGATGATTTCTCTCACGGCTCAAACGTTGCTTATCCCTTTCTTTTCAATTACTTCCAAATTCCCTGGGTTTTATTGAAAAATACCCCATATATTGTGTTTTCTTTTTCTTGACACACAAATAGTGCTTCTGATATATTCCGTCATCACGCAGGCGGAAACGAAATCCAATGGTTTGTGAATGTCGGGCGAATGAACGCGTTCGTGCCATCCATAAATCCCATTGCGGGTATTGGGGGTTTAGCAAAGCGTATGAATGAACAGGGGCAGGCGGTAAAGCTGAAAGGGGTTGGAGATGGGTTGTGGGTGACTGTTGATCCCTCTCGATCCGTTGAAGTATTGAAACGCGATCTGGAAACGGTTTTTAACCGCATGCATCATCTGTCGGCCAATTCAAGCGTGGTTCTACATACGGAAACCGGTGAAAATCAGCCGGAACTCCTGGCGAAACTGGGTGTCTTTCTGCAAGAGCGTTTCAAGGTGTCCTGTGTTTCGGCCCCGCCGAACCTGAAAGCACCGTCCCGGGAAGATCAGCGAACTCGCAAGAGGGATGTGGATCGCTCCTGGCAGCACCACCGAAGCCATGTGCTGATGCTGGCGGGCAGGGTTCGTTCCGGACAAAAGGTCACGGCAAGAAAACATCTGACGATTATGGGCGATGTCAATCCCGGTGCGGAAGTGGTTGCCGGGGGCGACATCCTGGTGATGGGTTGTCTCAGAGGAAAAGCGGCGGCAGGATATCCGGACGATGAATCAAAGATTGTATTGGCCCTGGATTTTCAGCCGGAGCAACTGCAGATCGGTGGACATGTGGTAACAGGAATACCCTCATTTGAAAAAGGGAGGGCACAATTTGCTCATATTGTAGGTAATTCCATTTTGGTAGAAGACTATCTTAACATAAATCCTTATGGGCGTCTTCCGTGGCCCGAAGTGCTTTAGAACGGGAAAAGGGGGCTGTTTTGGAAGGAAAAATTATTGTTGTAACCTCCGGCAAGGGAGGCGTTGGGAAAACCACCGCGACAGCCTGTATTGGCGCTGCAATGGCCATGCAGGGAAAAAAGGTTGCTGTTATCGACATGGACATCGGTCTCAGAAACCTGGATGTGGTGATGGGTCTTGAAAACAGAATCGTGTTTAATATTGTGGACTTGGCAAGAAGTCGCTGCAAGATCCAACAGGCCGCCATCAAAGATAGAAGAATCGATAACCTTTTTCTCATACCCGCATCTCAGAGCGACAACAAAGACAGTCTGACGCCCGAGGATATCGTTCGGTTGAGCAAAGGCCTTCGCGGCCGATTTGATTACATCTTCATGGATTGTCCGGCAGGTATTGAGCGGGGCTTTGAAAACGCGGTGGCTGCCGCGGACGAAGCATTGGTGGTCTGCACGCCGGAAGTTTCATCGGTCAGGGACGCGGACCGCATTATCGGCCTTCTTTACGCCAAATCCATTACGCCGAAACTAATTGTCAACCGTATCGTTCCGGAAATGGTGGAGAAGGGTGATATGTTGAGCCACGAGGATGTGGTGGAGGTTCTTTCCATCGATCTCATAGGCCTGGTGAAAATGGATGACAAAGTGGTGGTTTCCACCAACACGGGTACGCCGCTGGTGCTCCAAAAAGACTCTGAGGCGGGCAAGGCCTTTCATCGCATCGCTAGAAGGCTCAATGGTCAGCCCAATCTGCCCATTGAAAATCCCTACAACGCCAAAGGCTTCTGGCGATCTCTGGGTCGCAAACTGCGACACAGGAATTAAGGAGACGCCATGTTCAATGATTTTTTTTCAAAATTTTTCGGCAGGCAGGGAAGCAAGGAGGCGGCGAAAAAAAGGCTTAAATTTGCCTTGGTGTATGACAAACTGGAGATATCCGATGACCTTTTAAACGATCTTCAGCGGGACGTGGTTGAAGTCATATCCAGATATTTTGAAATTGATACCACAGCCATGAAGCTGGATATCAAGCGTTCCGACGATCTGTCTGCTCTGGTTTTTAATACCCCTATCCTTTCAGCCAAACGAAAATAGACGAGGTACATACATATCATCTGTTTGCCCGTGTCATCTGGCGCTCGATCGCTGAAATGACCTCATTTTTTTTGATGGGCTTGGTTACATAATCATCCATGCCTGAAGCCAGACATTTTTCGCGATATCCTTTCAAGGCATGGGCTGTAATGGCGATAATGGGGAGGTTGTGAAATCCCGCTTCCCGGATGGCTTTAGTCGCTTCAAAGCCGTCCTTAACCGGCATCTGAATGTCCATTAAGACAAGATCGAAATTCTCGGGGCTCTCTTGGAGTTTGTCGACGGCCTCTTGACCGTTGGCGGCAATATCTACCTGGAATCCTTCTTTGGTGAGCATCATCTTGATGAGTTTTTGATTGACCTTGTTGTCTTCTGCAATCAATATCCGCACCGGATTTTCTTTGGGTGGTACTTCAGGGTGTCTTTTTTCGAGCTTCACAGGGGGCTGTTTTTTTTCAAACCATGCCGTGAAATGAAAGGTGCTTCCTTCGAAAAGCTTGCTTTCCGCCCAGACATCTCCCCTCATCATATTGCTCAACTGTTTGCAAATGGATAGCCCCAACCCTGTACCGCCGTATTTTCGTGTGGAAGTCCCATCCGACTGTCGGAAGGGTTCAAAAATGGTCTTCAGGTCCCTTTCGGCGATTCCGATGCCCGTATCCCGAATGGACGTGTGGACAAGAACCTGATCGGATGTTTCTTCATCAATGGAGAGTTGTATCTCAATTTCGCCGGAATCCGTGAATCTTTGTGCGTTTCCCATCAGGTTTATCAAAATCTGGCGAAATCTCTGCTCATCCCCTTTCACGCGGGAAGGCATGTTTCCAGAAATAACGGACGAAATTTTCACGGGTTTCTTGCCGATACGGGGACGTATCAGCTCAGACACCTCATGAACAATCAATTCAGGTGAGAAATCAACTTCATTCAAAGTGAACTCTCCCGCTTCTATCTTTGAAAAATCCAAAACATCATTGATCAATGTGAGCAGCGACTCACCGCTGCGTTTGATGGTTGCCACAAAATCACGTTGTGCTTCATCCAGATTCGTTTCCTCAAGCATTTCGGTAAACCCGATCACACCGTTCATGGGCGTTCGAATTTCGTGGCTCATATTGGCCAGAAACTGGGTTTTGGCCTGATTGGCTTCATCGGCCCGCCTGGCCAGTTCATTGGCTTTGATGATGGCGCTTTTCAATTTTTCGTTGATGCGGGCAATGTCATTGGTGCGCTCCTGAACCAGTTCATCCAAGTGATCGCGGTGATGCCGTAATTCTTCTGCGGTACGGTTGCGCTCTTCGATTTCCGCCTTAAGGGCCTTATTGCGTTCCCGGATCTCTTGGGTCAATTCCTCGTTGCGCTCGTAAACCCATGAAAACCGTTTGATGAGATCCAGCTTTTCTTCCAGTCGGGCATTTTTTTCATCAACTTCCAGCGTCAGTTCATCGACTTTTTGAAGCGTCAAGGATAAAGCGTGGTTCCAGGGTTTCCACGTTTGCGGCAGTTCACGGGTTTCATGAAACTGATGGCCGCGGCTCTTGGCACGAAGGTGGGTGATGAAATATTCGGAAGGAAGAATGAAACGTGTGATGACGTAATAAGCGGCGGTCCCCAGAATAACAAGCATGCCTGCCACAAATATTGCAGTTCCCATCCAACCAGCCGATAATGCGGAGAGCTGAAATTTGTGTCTCAGAAATCCTAACGTTGCAAAAGTAAACGCAAGGGCGAGGAAAGCAATGTAGGTGTGCTGGTTTCTTCTAAGAAAATGCAGAACAGCACCTGCCGGTTTTGCGGTGCTTTGGGGCGACTTATTGGATTCTCGATCATTCATTCGGAATGCCCATCATCGGCGTAAACCGATTGAAAATGAAACTGAAACTGTGAGGAACCGATTTCAATGACGTCGAATTCCTGAAGCGCAATTTCATTTTTCACGGTCTGGTAATTCACTTTGGGTTTGCTCAACCCTTCGGCGGCAGTCAGCCGGTATTCGTCATTTTTTCGGTTAATAATCGCAGCGGTTTTGCCGACACCAAAGCCCTTTATCTGAATGTCGTTGTCAGCTGCTTTCCCCAATTTCACGGGAAAGGTTTCAAGTGGAAGACTGCCGTTTGAACCATCCATATACGAGAGCACGGCAATGGTTTTTTTTCTGTTGCTTTCATCGGCCAGCCGGCTGACGCTGTGAGCCAGTTTGCTTCGATGCTGCTCTGTATCCAGGGCCATGGTCATACGTACGTTTAACATCTTTGCATCCGATGGGACTGTTTCTCCTTCTTCATAGAAGAATTCAAGGATATGCTCCCCCATGGAGATCACATCACCCTGCTTTAAGGGCCGGGAAATGATGAGTTCGTCGTTAATGAATGTTCCGTTACGACTCTGTCGGTCCGTAATGTAGAAATAGTCGCCTTCCGCTTCAATTTCGGCGTGGTGGCCTGAAATGGCAGGATCATCAATGACCAGGTCATTATCCGCCAATACGCCGATATTCAGGCTCTTGTCGCGATCGAGCGAAATGCGCTCAATGACGGTGTTTTTTGATTTAAGTATCAGGACCGGCATGTTACCCCCTTTTCTCGCAAAATCAAACGGTTTCCGGATGCGAGCATAATATGCGGCTGACGCAGCTATCCTGGAACTATATCGAAAATTTTTTCATGTGTCGATGCTTTCTGTTACGGGTTGAAATTGTAGAGGGATTTTTCTATTGACGAGATGGATCCGTGGCGAGTAAGTTCGAAAAGCGTCATTGCAGATACGTTCAATGCAAACTCCAAGACATGAGACTCTCGGCACAAAATGAGCCGTTTGCCGAATTCCAACCACATCGTTCAATTTTTCCTCGACCTTTACCGCCGCCAGATCGGGATTTCTGACATGGACACCTGTTCCATGTCTGCAAACAGACTGAATAAAATTAATAAGTCCGGTGAGATAACCTATGAATTGAAAGTCACTTATAACGGCAGGGAAGAAATCCGGCGAATGAGTTTATGCCGGTTGGGTGAGGATATGCAAAGCAGGAGCACCTGCTACAAGGTGACATACGATGATTTGCTGGTACTGAAGATTCCGTTTGAGCCGATAATCGATTTCAGCCGATATCTGAAAAGCATTGAACTGGAACGTGCCATCGCCGCGCAACTCGGTCCGGAGGTGACATGTGTCAGTCCCAGCCTATCCGCAATACTGAATAAGAGCCCGGAATTTAAAAACGAGCGCGGTCTTAACAAGGAGGCTTGGGAAAAAGAAATCGCGATGAAGTTGAGACAGTCACCAAATCTGCAACGGTATTTAAAAGTTGGCGGAACCTTTGTCCTTTTCATGGCTCTTTCCAAAGATTTGTTTTTTGACCAGGTCATCACCAGAATGCATCAATATAAAACGCGTTTAAAAGATGCAATTGTCCAAAGCTGCGACAGCTTGGCCGACATTCCGGCCTTTGAAAACAGTTTCGGTAGAGGGAAGGAGACGCTCTTTTTCAGCCTTACAAATCTTCAACAAAGTTACGTGCTTGCCATGGACCAAGTGCTTCTAAAATATGGCAGGGAAAGTCACGAAATACCGGATGATCAAAAGAAGCAGTGGATGTTCGATCAACTGGCGGGAAAAGCCATGACCGGAGAACACGGGGATTTGCCGCCGGGTTTTGTGCACGATCAACACCGCGTCGGCAAAGAAGTTCTTTTGCGCCAAAAAAACGATGTCACGGCATTTATTAATCTTATCAAATCGGATATTCGAAAGACCGCCGAAACCCGTAACCGTGCGATCGCCGGTGGCATCGTCAGCAATCTTGTGAAACTGCTGTATCATTTGAAGGAAAAGGGAACCGCCATCCGTGATATGAAGCCGGACAATATGTTTTTGGTGGGGGATGCGAATGATCCCGATCTGTTGATGGCATCCGCTGATCGATATTCATTGGGGCTCATTGATCTTGAGACATCGGTAAGCGCAAAAGAAACCGAAGTCCTGCGGCAGCCAATCCTGGCAGGCACGCCGTTCTTTGCTACGCCCTCCCATCTTTTCGAAAACGCTGTTCTGATGCATGTGTTTCAAGATGTTCCCCGCACTTTTTATCTTCAGGACTGGTTTGCCGCCATCGGGCTTATCTACAATGTTGTGACAGGCAGAACCCTTTTTAAAAAAACCGGCAAATTGCTCTCGGAGGTGGTTCGCGTGCGGTCAAAGGCCTGCATAAAGGACGAACCATTGGATGTCGTCCTGAAAAATGCAAGCTGGGTATTCTGGAGTGCCGCCTGTGATGAATTTAAGGAAAGGATGGATTCAAACCATCCTGTTTTTGAAAGTATCTCCTTTTCCCTGAATACAACAAAACGACAGATGTTCCTGCAGGAAATCCTCTCTCGTCTACGTTTTTTGTCAACCCGGATAGAGCGCTGTGTTTCGCGGCAACCCTTTTTCGAAAGCGAAAAAACCCGGAAAAACATTCTCGCGGCGGGTTCAAAAAAAATTGAGGCCACCCTCAAAAAATGGGAGGCTGAAAAGGATCTTGGAGAGATGCCGCCAAAGACCCATTCCGGAGTGATGGATTTTTTGGCCTGCATTGCACATTTAAAAAAATGCGGCGAAAAACTGCGGCAACTGCGTCCCATCCTTGAAGCGCAGACTTCGGAGGTAAACGCCCGGCAACTCATTTTACTGTTGTTCAGATTGGTATTTTCTTTTATGTACCGTCCTGAGTGGTCCGACCGCAAACACCCCGAATGCTTGTAACCGTTCCACCACAAAATGGGAATCGCTTTTCCCTTATTTAAAGTACCACAACCTCAAAATCGTCATAAATGGCTTGTAAAATTCGAAGATTTACTGATAAAAATTGTGACGAAACGGGTCACTAGAAAACAGAGGAAAACAAAAGATGTTGACCAAGAGAATTAAAAGGCTTTCGCCCTATGTTCCCGGAGAGCAGCCGCAGGACCGGTCCTATATTAAGCTGAATACCAATGAAAACCCGTATCCGCCCACCCCTCTAATCGAGCCTTTTCTGAAATCATTTGATATTGAAAGACTGAGACTTTATCCTGATCCCTTGTTCGGGACCCTGAGGAAAGCCATTTCAAAACGCTACAATATCGACATATCGCAAGTGTTTGTGGGAAATGGTTCCGATGAAGTCCTGGCCTTTGCATTCTATGCATTTTTTGACAGCGTCAGGGGCAACCTGATTTTTCCCGAGTTCAGTTACAGCTTCTATCCGGTCTATTGCGATTTTTACGGCATCGAATACCGTAAGATACCGTTAACCGAGAATTTCACCATCGATATCAACGACTATCTGGTCGAAGAATCTTCATGCGGCGTTGTTTTCCCAAACCCCAATGCACCGACCGGAATTCTACTGCCACTGGAAAAGGTAACCGCGCTTATGGAACATTATCCTGCCGACCGCGTGGTGATAATTGATGAGGCATATGTGGACTTCGGAGGGGAGAGTGCCATATCTCTCATTGAGCGGTTCAAAAATCTCCTGATCATCAGGACCTTTTCAAAAAGCATGTCGCTGGCAGCCCTGAGGCTCGGGTTTGCCATGGGTGATGAAGGCCTGATCAACGCTTTATTTGCGGTGAAGGATTCGTTCAACTCGTACCCTGCAGATTTGATTGCGCAAAGAATAGGGGAAATCGCCATCAACGATACAGCGTACTACCAAGCCATCACCCAAAAAATTATCAACAACCGGGAATTTTTATCAAAGGCCCTCAAAGATCTTGGCTGGCATGTGCTGCCTTCAAAAGCCAATTTCATATTTGCCGGAAAGAAAGGTTTGAAGGGCGAAGCCATATATAAGGGTCTGAAAGAGGAAGGCATTCTTGTCCGTCATTTCAATACGGAAGGCATACAAAATTTCGTTCGCATCACCATCGGCACCGATGAAGAGATCAAAACCCTGATCGCGTCAATCCAGCGTCTTTTCTAAGGGAAGAGCTAATGGCGGATTTTGATCAGGCCCTCACATAATTATCGCCGGACGTTCACAAGCGCGCGGAAAACGGGAAGACGTCCGATTGGCCGGTGGCGTGAATTCGGTAATCCATCAATAATAATACCAGTAAGGTCCATACCATGGTCCCCAGAACATCCAGGGTCCCCACGGTGCACCCATGGGATACCAGGGATATGGGTCATAGGGGAGTGGTTCGGTCTTCTCCCAGAGATAAATGGCTTTCGCGCTAATGACGGGATAGGGATATTCCATTTCATCCAGTCTAATGCGTCTTACGCCAAGAACGGTTCCCGCAACGGTCACTTCTCTTTGTTTGCTGTAGATTTCCGGGTCCAGAAAATCGGTTGTTTGCACCAGAAACCGGCCCTTTGACACGTCCTTATGAACAGGCCTGTCTTCCCAGTCCATTTGGGTCTGGTAGATTTCAAGGGTGGCGCCGGCGGGGTTGTTGGTGGCCTTCACGATGACACCTGCAAGTAAGACCATCTGCCCTTCATAGGCCGCAGGGTTTTTTTTGAGGCCTTCGAAGGTGATATTCCGGTTGACCTTGTCGCGTATCGCTTTAGGAATAATCGTTGCGCAGCCTGAAGCCAAAAAGCTTGTTATGAGCACGGTCAAAAGCATCCTGTTCATTTACGAACCTCCTCATCAGAAGCCGTAGTTGCCGATCCCGACGCCGATACCGAGATAGACACGGGGTTTGGAATCCACAACGTATTCGTGGGGCCAGAGGTGCAGATACGTTTTCTCGATTACCGGGTACATGTAAGAGATGCCGTTCAAGGGCCGGATTTCGCTGCCCGTCACCCTTCCCGCGACGCTGATCCGTCTCCCTTTGACGAAGATGGCGGGATCGAGAAATTCCGGCGCCGTCACCATGAAACGTCCTCGTGAATCGTCGTTGTTCAGGGGTTTGAGATCGCTGTCAAGATTATGCTGAAGGATAATCAGCGTGGTCTTTTCCGGGTCGTTTTCCGTTCTGACAATTGTACCGCCAAGCAGAATGGTTTTACCGGTAAAGGCTTCCGGATTTTTGATCAGTCTTTCAAAGGAAATGGCGTGATCCACATTTTTCAACACATCAGATGGGATGGCTTTCGCGCATGCAGTCAGGCAAAACCCTGCGTACAAGAGCATGCAGCACAAATTTCCGATGCGCTTTTGACGGTTCATGTTGGCAGCCAGAAGAAAAAAGGTCTTTTCGATTACCACTCATCACAAATCATCGTAACATCGGAACCGTTGGCTGTAAATGAATTTTCAAAATCCCATGTATTCTGCTTGTTTTTTAACTGATTTCTTGACAAAGACCATCCGCTCTTATATGAATATTTTTATTTAAAACAAAAGGTTATCATATTTCAACGTGGCTTTTGGGAGGATCGGATGAGCAAGAAATGGATGCTTAAGGAACTAGGGCGTTACCCGGTGGGGACCTATGCGGATATCATTTACAGAAATGCATTGCTTCGAGGAGAAAAGGAGGCGTTTGTATATGGTGAAAAACGTGTTTCCTTTTCCGAATATAACGAAAGAGTGAATCGCCTGGTTCACGCGCTTCAATCAAAGGGGCTCAAAAAAGGGGATGGTATCGGTGTTCTTTCCTGGAACTGCCTGGAATGCACGGATATCACGGGCGCGGCCATGAAGGGCGGATTTGTGGTGTCTCCCCTGAATCCCAGAATGGGGCCTGATGAATTGGATTACCTTATCAATTATTCGGAAGTGAAGGTGCTTTTTGTGGGGCCGGAGTTGGCCGAGGCGGTCAAGGAATTGAAAGGCCGGTTAAAAAGTGTGGCACACTATATTGCCATTGAAAAATCGGCGCAAGCGATGATTTCTTATGAAGATTTCGTCTCTGCCTTTCCCATCCATGAGCCGGATGTGGATGTAAAGGAAGACGATCCCTTTATCATCTTTTACACCAGCGGGACCACGGGCATGCCCCGTGGGGCGGTTTACACCCATGTTCGTAAGATGGAAGAGGCCAGGAACAAATGTATTATGGTGGGCCTCAAACCTCATCATAAGCACATTATGATCCTTCCTCTTTTTCACATCGGCGGCTGGTCTCACTTCTGGGCGTTTTTTTATGTGGGGGCCGGCAATGTCATCGTCGCTGAACGGTCTTTTGATCCGGAAAAGACCCTTCAACTCCTTCACCATGAGAATGCTTCCGATATCCACATTGTGCCCACGCACCTGGTTGGATTCTTAGGCGTTCCAAAAGTGGCAGACTATCGTTTCGAGCATCTGGAACGTATGTGGTACGCAGCGTCCCCCATGCCGGTGGAACTGCTACGAAAGGGGATTGCCACTTTCGGAGAGGTCTTTGCCCAGGGTTACGGGCAGTCGGAATCGGGGCCTGACATCTCAATCTTGACCAAGGAAGCCCATCGCGTCCTGGATAAACCCCGGGAACAGCAGAAGGTGCTGTCGTCCTGCGGGCAGCCCTGCATTGGTGTTCATGTCAGAATCCTGGATGAAAACAACGAAGATTTGGAAATGGGTCAGGTGGGTGAGATCAGCGTTCAAAGCAAAGCGATTATGGTAGGCTACTGGAACAAACCCGAGGATACGGCCCGAACCATTGTGGACGGTTGGCTTCATACCGGAGACATGGGATACTTTGATGAAGATGGTTTTATCTACATCGTGGATAGGAAAAAGGACATGATCATTACCGGCGGAGAAAACGTTTTTCCGAGGGAGGTTGAAGAGATACTTTACCGCCACCCGGCGATATCGGAGGCCGCGGTGATCGGTGTGCCCGACGAGAAATGGGTGGAACGGGTGCATGCGGTGATTACCCTCAAGGAGGGGGAGGCGGCCACTGAGGAAGAGATCAAAAAATTTTGCAAGCAGCATCTGGCCGGCTATAAGGCTCCCAAGTCCGTTGAATTTGTGGAAGCCCTTCCAAAAAACCCTCAGGGGAAGATTCTTAAACGAGATCTCAGGGACCGCCATCGATGAGAGAATTGATACGGGTCAAACATATTGGCAATCCGAAAAGTGTGTAATGAAATGAAAAGAGACGTTCATTATGGCATCAAAGAGAATAAAACTCACTATCGAAAGCAACCTGGATGATGTTCCATTGGTTGGGATTGCCGTAAATCGGTTCTGTGTTTATGCATCTTTATCGGAAACCGACGCTTTCAATGTTGAGTTGTGTGTTGTTGAAGCCGTTACCAACAGCATTAAACATGCTTACGATGAGAGAGGCGGCCGGGAGATCACCATCATATTTTCCCTTTTTGAGAGCGAAGTTGTTTTTGAGATTTGCGATACCGGCAGGTCCATGGACCCGGAGAAGCTTAAAAAGGCGGATTTGAGTCATTGTCCCGTTGACAAAGATTTGATTGAGACGATTTCAGAGGGTGGTAGAGGTTTAGGGATCATGAAAAAAATCATGGACCATATTGAATATCGATCTGAAAATGAAACGAACTGCCTGATTTTGAAGAAAAAGATCTTATGATCAGCCGCTTTTGTTTTGATAACGAGTCAATTTCGAGTGCAAACAAGCTCCCATTGAGGAAATATTCATGGAGATTTTGAAAAAGCAAATTGAAGACATGGACGTGCTGGTTCTGAAGGGCCGATTGGATGCCGCTTCAGCCAAAGAATTAAAGGGCAAGGTGGTTGCATTGGCACGGGAAAATCGCGTCAAACTGATTATCGATATGGCAGGCGTCGATTTCATCGACAGTTCAGGTCTGGGCAGTCTGATATCATCTCTTCGTAAAGTTAATGAGAAGCAAGGGGACATCAAGATGGTCTCATTGCAAAAACAGGTTCGGAGCGTTTTTGAATTGACGCGATCGCACTGCATCTTCGGTATTTTTGATGATGTGGAAGCCGCGCTAGGGAGTTTCTGATTATTTAAGGAGCTGACAATTTCCGCACCGGATTTCGGGGTGCGGCCCTTTTTCGCGAAGTCGTTAATAAGGCCAATCCGAAACCGACCGCCAGCAGGGTGATGGTGCCGATAACACCGATCATGCGGGAATGCCAGGCACACTCCAACCAATCCCACTGCGGGGGAAGTTCCCTGGCGAATGTCGCCCATGAAATGCTGATGATGCTCGCGATGACGGCTGTGAAGGCCTGCCACGGTCTTGCCCGATGGGACAGCAGTCCCAGGAGAAAGAGTCCGATGAGTCCACCGCCGGCAATGCCTGCCAACTGCCACCCGGTTTCAAGCGCCGTTTGGACTTGAATCATGGCCAGTCCCGTCACCGTTCCCAGTCCGCCCCACAAGACCGTATAGACCCTTAACATTTTAATGCTTTGTTCTTCGGAGACGTCCGGTTTGGCATAGCGTTTATAAAAATCCAGCAGCGTCAGGGTTGACACGCAGTTGAGCGATGAATCGATGCTGCTCATGGCAGCGGCGAATATGGCCGCAATGAGCAATCCTCTGAGGCCGACGGGAAATTGTGTGGCAATAAAATAGGGGTATATCTTGTCCCCTGCCATTGTGTGCGCCAGGGATGGCGGCAGCAGGTCGGCATTAGCGGTGTAAAAAGAGAAAAGCCCGGTGCCGATGAATAAAAAGAGCGCCGATATGGGAATATAGGCCACGGCCGCTATCCAGACGGAACGCGCGGCCGCTTTAACGGAATTTGTGACCTGGTATCGCTGCACATAGTTTTGATCCACACCGAAATTTCGCAGGTTTTCAAAAATGCCGTATATGATCACCACCCAGGCTGTGGGCGCAATGAGACTTATTTGCCAAGTACCCAGTGAAAACTTCCGGTGTTGCCGTGCAATTTCAAAAAGCTGCGCCGGACCCTCCGGCATGCCCGCAAACAGAATGACGACGGAGATGATGGCACCGCCAAAAAGGATGATCACCTGGACCACATCCGTCCAGACCACTGCCTCGATCCCCCCGAGCACCGTATAACAGGTCACTCCGATGCCGGTAAAGATGATGATGGTTTCATAGGACCATCCCGTAAGATGGTGCAAGACGAGGGAAACCAGGAACAGTATCATGCCGATTCGCGCCAATGATCCCAACATAAAACTGATACTGCCGTAGATCCGGGCCCAAGCGCCGAACCGCTGTTCCAGGTATTCATAAGCCGATATTTTGACCCTTTTTCTGTAAAGGGGGATAAAATAAAAAGTGGCCACCAGGGCGGCCGGCGGGAGGGTAAAGGAAAACAGGAAGACATCCCAGTTGGCATTATAGGCCTGTCCGGGATATGCCAGGAAAGTGATACTACTCACAAAGGTTCCCAGTATGGAAAGGCCCACCGCCCAACTGGGAAGAGCACCATCGGCGATCATGAACCCCGTGCTGGTGCTGCTTTTCTTGCGAAAATAGGCGCCAAAGAGTATAACGGCTATGAAATAGAAAAAAAGGATGAGTTTATCCGTGAGAAGAAATTGTGTCTGCATGGGGTTTCCTTACGGTCTTTTTGAGGGTGAAGACTAGCCCACCACAGGCCCTTGCTGCAAGAAAAAAGGTTTTTTCATGCTGCCAGTGAAATGCCGGAAGGCAGAAAACTACAGATGCGGCAGCACAAAGAGACAATGGTACAGATGCGCTGTGGCGAAATTCTTCCCGAGTTACCGGATGGAAACCCGAAATGAATAAAATTCCTCGGAACCTCATGTTTATGCTTGTACTGTTTTCTATTTCAATGTAAGTTTTTTTGTTAAGGAGTTTCAGGAAGAGGTGGCTCGCTTCATGCAGCCGGACACTTTTCCATCAAAATAGCAAAGACAAAGGAGTATCGATATGACGATCAATGTGTTGGGTGTTGTGGGTTCCGGACAGATGGGTTCGGGTATTGCGCAGGTGGCCGCCGCCTGCGGTTTGTCCGTTGTGATGAATGACATAAATGACGAATTCGTGGAACGGGGGTATAAAACCGTTGAGAAAAGTCTTTCGCGGATGGTGAAAAAGGAAAAAATTACCGGAGAGGAGCAGCAATCCATATTGGGCCGCATTGAGGCCTCCACGTCACTGGAAGATATGATTCGGGCTGACTATGTGGTTGAAGCTGCTACGGAAAATGAACCACTTAAGTTGAAAATATTCGAGGATCTCGATCGGTTCTGCAAGCCTGAGGCTTTCCTGGCTTCCAACACCTCTTCCATCTCCATTACCAAAATCGCGGCTGTCACAAAGCGGCCTGAAAAAGTGATCGGCATGCATTTTATGAATCCGGTTCCCATGATGAAGTTGGTGGAGATCATCAATGGATTGGCGACGGATGCTGAGACGGCGCAAACAACTCAGGACCTGGCGGTAAAAATGGGGAAGACGCCGGTACCCGCCAACGATTTTCCGGGATTTGTCGCGAACCGCATCCTCATGCCCATGATCAACGAGGCGGTATACGCCCTTTATGAGGGCGTGGGCGAAGCCAAAGATATTGATGAGATCATGAAACTGGGCATGAACCATCCCATGGGCCCCCTTGCACTGGCCGACCTGATTGGACTGGATACCTGTTTGGCGATTCTGGAGGTGCTTCACAAAGGCCTGGGTGACAGTAAATACCGGGCTTGCCCGCTTCTGCGAAAATATGTGGATGCCGGTTGGCTGGGCCGAAAAACCGGTCGCGGGTTTTATGTTTATTAGATCGGGACATTCCAGGTTTCCCGTTGAAATTTTCAAGATTGGTGGAGAGAAATTATGGCCAAAATCCTGATAGTAGACGATGAAGAGCATATTCGATATCTTTATTCGGAAGAACTGAGTGACGCCGGCTACGAAGTGATTACGGCGGAGAACGGTTATATGTTGCTCGAAAAGATTGAGGAGGAAAAGCCCGACCTGGTGGTTCTGGACATCAAAATGGTGGATTACAACGGTCTCGACCTTCTGCAGGATATCAGAAACAAATTCTATGACCTGCCGGTTGTTTTATGTACGGCTTATGACACGTTCAAGGAGAACATGAAATCCATCGCCGCGGATTTTTATGTCATAAAGTCCTTCGATCTGTCCGAACTGAAAAACAAGATTGCCATGGCGCTTGAGGCTTCCAAGGGCTGAGCAAGAGACCGGCGTGCAGAATGATCGGCTTCCAACGGAGGCCAATCATTTTGATGTCATGGCAACGGGGGGCGGAAACAAAAGACGGTGGCGTTATTTATGGTACTTTTCGCCTCTAATGATGGTGAATGACCTGTAGAGTTGTTCCAGCAGCAGAACGCGGCTCATTTCGTGGGTCAGGGTCAATTTCGACAGTGAGAGCGTTTCGTGGGCCCGGTCCAGGAGTTCCTTGGAAATCCCCAAAGGACCGCCGATCACAAAACAGAGCGCGTGCCCCCTCAATGACAGCCGTTCGATTCGTTTGGAAAGGGCTTCAGAAGAATATTCCTTCCCGGATACATCAAGGACAACAATGTGATCTCTTGAGTGGAATCTTTTCTCAATGGAACGCCCTTCCACTGTCAAAACTCTTTCAATCAAGGTTCCCTTTGTTGCTTTTTCGGGTTTAACTTCGATCCATTCCACGGACGTGTAGTGTTTGAGGCGCTTTAAATAAAGTGATTCACCTGTCTTGAGGAAGGAGGATTTGGTATTGCCAACCACGATGATTTTTATTTTCGGCATAGCGCCTCCCATAACACTTGTTTGAAGAAATGGAACTTTTTCTTTGTGAACCGGTATAAGGGTTATTACAAAACGAGGGATATTTCAACATCGGAACAATTGTGACACATAATAAAGGGGTTGCGTCATTTCTTCCCATGGCGGTCCGAAAACTTGGATTTTCCACACTGTCGTATGTCCGCAAAATGGGCGCCATGGGGCTTTTTTTTCTGAACACGCTTTTCTACACTTTTGTGCCCCCCGTTAAGATTTACCGATGCCTCAAGCAGATTCGCTTCATCGGCTTTCAGTCCCTTCTGCTTATTCTACTCACCGGCGCTTTTTCCGGTATGATACTGGGATTTCAGGGGTTTTACAGCTTGAGCCGATTCGGTTCGGATGCGTTTCTGGGTCCCATGGTGGGACTTGCACTGATTAAGGAGCTGGGTCCCGTCATTGCCGCCCTGATGGTGACGGGAAGGGCCGGATCGGCCATCACAGCTGAAATCGGCATTATGCGTATCAGCGAGCAGATTGACGCGCTGGAGTTGATGGGCCTCAATCCCTACCGATATCTGGTGGTGCCCAACCTCCTTGCCGCCGTGATTTGTCTTCCCTTGCTCACCGCCATCTTTGATGTGGTGGGAATCTTTGGCGGTTATCTGATCGGCGGTGAGCTTCTGGGTGTCGGCGCTGGCACCTATTTTGGAGAAATGGCCCATTATGTAGAAATGAAAGACGTTCTTGAAGGCATTTACAAATCCTTCAGCTTTGGTGTGATTATTGCCTGGGTTTGTTGTTTTAAAGGATTCTATTCGGGTATATACACAGGGTTCGGTTCGGAAGGGGTGAGTAAGGCGACCACCCAGGCGGTGGTGCTCTCTTCCGTGTTGATTCTTGTGTGGGATTATTTTATGACCTCCATACTTTTTTAAGTTGATGCGGAACCATGACGGTATCTTGAGCGAACAAGGGCCTTTGGCCGGGTAATCTTATTGATGATCAAAATTCTAAACCTGAAAAAATCTTTTGATGGTCACCATGTCTTAAAAGGCATTTCCTTCGAAATAGGAAAAGGAGAGGTCGTTGCCCTGGTGGGGGGCAGCGGCGGCGGGAAAAGTGTTTTATTAAAGCAGGTTGCCGGACTCATGAGACCGGACGAAGGAAGCGTGACCGTCGACGGACTGGAAATCAATACGGCCGGACGGGAAGCGTTGCGGACTTTTCGAGAACGCCTGGGGTTTTTATTTCAAGGGGGCGCGCTGTTTGATTCCCTGGATGTCTACGAAAACGTTGCTTTTCCTCTGAAAGAGAAAAGCAAGCTTGGTCGGCATGCGATTCGGGAAAAGGTGATGATGGAGTTGGAAAATGTCGGGCTTACCGGGTCGGAACATCGCTTTCCATCCCAAATCAGCGGCGGCATGGTAAAACGTGCGGCCCTGGCCAGAGCACTTGTGGAGGAACCCGAAATCATGCTGTTTGACGAGCCGACCACCGGCCTGGACCCGGTGACGGGGCAGTCCATTCTGACCTTGATCGATTCCTGCCACCGACGGCTTTCTTTTACGGGTATTATCGTTACCCACGAAATCCCGAAAGTTTTTGCCATCGTGGATCGGGTTGTCATGCTCCATGACGGGTTTTTAAGAGCGGAGGGAACTCCGGCGGATTTCGGAGAAAGCCGTGATCCGGTGGTTCGGGCTTTTCTGGATGGATAGATTTTATATATATTTCATATAATGGTTGAAGACGCCTAACCATAATGGGGGACGAATGAGAAAATTTGATCTTGAGTTGTGCGTGGGTCTGTTCATGATCTTGGGGATTCTGTGTTTGGGGTACCTTTCCATCAAACTCGGGAAACTGGAGGTCTTGGGTAGTCAGGGCTATGAAGTGGAAGCAGTTTTCTCAAACGGAGGCGGCATTAAGTCCGGCTCTTCCGTGGTGATTGCCGGCGTGGAAATAGGCCGGGTGAAACAAGTCAACCTCTATGATTATCAGGCCCGCGTGGTGATGGACTTGCCCCTGAATGTAAAAATCCAGGAGGATGCCATCGCTTCCATCAAGACCCGTGGATTGATCGGCGACAAATATATTGAAATTACGCCGGGCGGATCCGAAGAACTGGTCGGTCCCGGCGGAAAAATCCGGGATACACAATCGGCCGTGGATCTTGAAGGATTGATTTCAAACTATGTTTTCGGAAAACTCTAAATAAATTGTACTGTAACCGGGAGGCTCTCCTGATGCGAAGATACGAAAACGTGCCCTGCGGGCGATCAATTTTGTGCGGTGCTTTGCTCATGCTGATACTGGCGGCACCCTGTTTTGCGGGCGCCCCCACGGAAGACATTAAGCAGACCACGGACCGAATTTTGATTGTGGTCTCCGATCCTGCCCTGAAGGGGCCGGAGAACGAAAAAAAGCGAGAAAAACTCGTACGGCAGGCTGTTGATGAACGGTTCGACTGGGAAGCCATGACCAAAAGGTCTCTGGCAAGACACTGGCAGAAAAGGACCGACTCCGAAAAGAAGGAATTCATCACACTTTTCGGAAAATTGCTGGAACGGACCTATATGGATAAGGTAGGGAGTTATTCCGGTGAAAAGGTGATTTACACGGACGAGAGCACCGATGGAAAATATGCAACGGTCACCGCCAAAATACTGACCCACTCCAACACTGAGGTGGAAGTTCTTTACCGGCTGAAGGACTTGAATGGCGATTGGCGGGTCTACGATATTTCCATTGAAGGGGTGAGCATGGTTAATAACTATCGAAAGCAATTCAACAGTATCATCGTTCGCTCTTCCTACAATGAGCTGGTTAAGAAACTAAAAGAAAAAGTGGCGGAAAAAGACTGAAATGCATAATGGTCTTGGGAGAAGGCACCTAATGGGAAATATTCATCGCTTATGGTTCATACTGATTCTGGGGGTCATGTGCTGGGGAGCCGGGTGTGGCCAACGCACAGGTTGGGCCGCAACCGTTGACTCCCGGACCGATTTGGAAGAAGAAGCCGATGTTCTTGAACGCAATATGGCCGGTCACGAGTTGGTGCGAATGGCTCGGCTGAACGAGGATGCCGCCACGGCGGGAGCCGAAAACCATGAAGCGCCCTCAACGGCTGGGAAGCCCTCTCAAAATGCGGAAGAAGCCGAAGCGTGGCCGGATGACGGATATCCGGAGGAGACGCTCTACCCCGATCCCTTGGAACCCATGAATCGCGCTTTCTTTGCGTTTAACGATGCGGCTTATTTCTGGTTTTTTAAGCCCGTCGCCGAAGGCTACAGCGCGGTGATGCCTGATGTGATGCGCCTTTCCATCCGGAACTTTTTCACCAATTTAAGCATGCCCATACGGCTGGTCAGCAGTCTGTTGCAGGGAAAGATGAAAAGTGTCGGTATTATTCTGGTGCGCTTCATGGTTAATACTTCTGCGGGATTCTTAGGCTTTCAGGATGTGGCCAAACAGGCACTCAATTATCCGGTACAGGATGAAGATTTAGGTCAGGTTTTTGCGTTTTACGGGATCGGTCCGGGTTTCTATCTGAACCTCCCTTTTTTGGGGGCCAGCAGCCTGCGGGACACAGCCGGTTGGGTGGGGGGCCTTTACCTCAATCCTCTCGATTACATTTTGGAGGATTGGGTGCCCAATCTCAGCACCCGCGCTTTTAACATCGTCAACAACACATCCCTTCGCATCGGCGAGTATGAGGCATTAAAAGATGCTTCCCTTGATCCCTACGTGGCCATGCGGGACGCTTATTTTCAATATCGCCAAAATCAAATCGAAAAATAAAAGGCGTTATGGGTAATTTCCGAAGTCACGCATAATCTTCTTGAGGCGTTTGATATGCTCTTCTTCAACCGCTTCAGATGTTAACATTTCGGGTGTCCCGATGACTCCCATATCTGAAAGAATTGTCTTGATCATTTTTATAGTCCCTTGACCATAAAGCGAAACCATGTTTTTCAAGTAATCTCCCAGTTCCCATATCTGTTGCAGACGATCGGGATAATTCTCTCGGTGCGCTTGTAATCCAATGGAAGATCTCGTGATTTTTTTCCATGGGCCCGGTGCCAGATTCGCTCCGACGGAGACCACTCCCCCCATGCTTGGAAACTCCAGGAAACGCTTTTCATCCCCGTCATAAATCCTGAAATACGGGTTGGTGCGACAGGCTCTTTGATAATGATGGACCCTTTCCAGTGGTCCTGAAAAGATGAGCCCTTCAACCCCTTCTATCCGGGCCAGTTCCTTTAGCACCGCCGTTCTGATGTTGAGACGTTTGAAAGTCTTTGTTGTGTGCACGGCGTCCGGGTCATTGTGAAGTACCAAAGGCATCTTTGTGATGGAGAGAAGGTCTCGATAATAATCAGGGAGTCCTCGGTTACTGTGATAGGTAAGCGGTGTATCCACCCAGAAAAGGGGACTTCGGGGTTGATCTCGGGATAATTGTTTCTGAAGCGCCAGAACATTCTCTCTGGTTTGTTGTTCCGTATTCCCGGTAGCCCTGAGGAAAACAGCGACCGGACTGGCGTCTACGGTTTCAAGGGTTATGGTCAGCAATTGATTCAGCATCGCCGGTTTCAGGTTTTCACCTTCCCCGTGCCGGGCGCTGGCCAGCAGCAGTCCCTGAGCATGGGGCAAAACCTGTGCCAGCAGGTTTTTGAGCCCGGTTTCATCAACGGCCCCGTCTTTTAACGGAGTGATGAGATCGACGATGAGTCCCCTGGGCGCGTGGCTATATTCCATTGATTTTAAATCCTTCCCGCCCCAGCAGGTCATGCAGATGAACCATCCCCTTAACTTTTTGATGGGTATCCGCAATGATGAGATGGGTAATGGCGCTGAGCTCCATCAACGCGATTGCCTCCGCCGACGTGGCATCTTCATCGATGGTTTTGGGGGTGGCACTCATAATGTCCTCAACTTTCATGCGGTAAATGTCGTCCCCTCGGGAAAGCGCTCTGCGCAGATCGCCGTCGCTGATGATTCCCGCCAGTTTTCGGTCTCCATCCACAACCAGTGTGGCGCCCATTTTCTTCTCATTGATTTCGGTAAGTGCATCTCTAATATTCGATCCCAAACATACCATGGGGATATGATCATCCGTGGACATCACATCCCGCACTTTAAAGGAAAGTCTTTCCCCCAGGCTGCCGCCCGGATGGAACCGTCTGAAATCCTTTTTGCTGAAATGACGGCTTTTAAGCAGCACCACTGCCAGGGCATCGCCCATGGCAAGGGCTGCGGTGGTGCTGGCGGTGGGCGCAAGTCCCAGTGGGCAGGCTTCCCTTTCCACGCCCACGTCAATGACCAGATCGCTGTGTTGGGCCATGGGCGAATCCAGTCCTCCGGTAAAAGAGATGATCGTGACTTTCATCTGTCTCAATATGGGAAGAATTTTGTTGATTTCAGCGGTATGGCCGCTGTTGCTGATGGCGAGCAGAATATCGTCCGGCGTGGCCATGCCCAGATCGCCGTGAATGGCTTCAGCTGGATGGAGAAAAAAAGATTTGGTCCCAGTACTGTTTAACGTCGCCGAAATCTTTCTGGCGACCAGCCCTGATTTTCCCATGCCTGTCAAAATGACCCTTCCGCGCGCCTTCAAAATGAGGGATACGGCTTCGGCAAAGGCCGGTCCGATTTGATCCATGAGCCCCAGTATGCTTTGAGCCTCAATCTGGAGTACTTCTTTGGCTTGTTCTATGAGCATCGACCAAATTCCTGTGGTGTGTCGAAATGAAGGAAATCCTTTAGATCTTCCTGATTTTTAAGATAACTTCTTTTATTAGCATTTTGAAGATGCCATCTCAAGGCGTAAAGAAAAAACTGAAACTTCAAGTGAATTTATGATATGGAACTTCACGTGAGCCTTTGAAAGCGATTTTTTCAATATATGGATTTGGCACAAGGAATTTCGTTATTGTTTTTTTAACCAAAGGCAGGGTCGGAGGGAAACGAGATGGTAAAGCGGGAGAATGAAAATGAGAACAATTCAATGGAAAACACCTCTGAAGCGACATTAAGAGAGTTGATTGCCGGTTCGGGGGATTGCGTCTATGAGATGGACAACCATGCCAACCTAACGGGTTTCAGCAGCGCTCTGCCGAAGATGCTGGGTTACCCTAAAGAAGAGATTCTGAACAAGAACCTGGGTGATTTCATGGACGCGCGGCAATCCAGGAAACTCCACGCAGCGTATGACAAGGTCTGGGTTTCACACCGTGGTTTTTCCAATCTCGTGTGGGAAACCCGGGATAAAGCGGGTAACCTGAAAGCCATTGAACTCTCAGCGTATCTGGTAAAAAATCATGAGGGAAAAAAACTCGGATTCAGAGGAATCGCGCGGGATGTCACGGAAAAGTTCAAAACCATCGATGAGCTGAAAGAGGCCCAGCGAAAATATGAACGCGAATTTGAAGCCAAAAGAAAAGCCAGGCGCACGACAAGGAACCTGTTTGATTTCATTCCGTACCCGATGGTGGTCTTTTCATCCGCAGGAAATGTTACCTATATAAACCCCGCTTTCACCCAGGTATTTGGCTGGCGCCTGGAAGAGTTGATCGGTCGAAAGATTCCCTATTTTCCTCCCGGCTATGAAAAAGAAGCAGTGGAAAACTTCAGGCGCTTAAAAGAAAATGCGGACGCGATAATCGAAACCAAACGAATGACCAAGAGTGGCCGTATCCTGGACGTGATCATTCGAGGACAGTTGTCCTCTCAAAAAAGCGGAGATACCCCCGGAGAACTCTTTATTCTTCGGGATGTGACCGAGGAACGAAGAATTGAACGAATCAATGAAACGCTCTTCCAGATCAGCCGTGCGCTTCCCGGATACACGGTATTGCGGGAGTTGCTGGATTATATTACAGGCGAAGTAAAACGGCTTCTCGATACGGAAGGGGCTGTGGTCGGCCTGTTGGATGAGGATCTCCAACAAATTTCTTTCCCGGGGGCCGCCTACGATGATAGTACCGCTCAGCGCCAGGTCAAATTGGCACCGCAGTCTTCACAGAAAGGGATTATGGGCCGGGTTTTGCGCACCGGTAAACCGGCCGTTGTAACGAATACGGCGGAGGATGCAGACTTTAACCGTGGATTGGACGATGCCATCGGCTCTAAGACTGAAAGCGTTGTCATTGTGCCCCTTGAAGGGGGTGAAGGAATCATCGGCGTTCTCACAGCCATCAACAAAAAGACCGGCACTTTTGATGAAAAAGACCGAAAGCTTCTGGCCATGATTGCCAGCACCGTGGCGCTTTCCATTGAAAATGCACGATATTCTGAGGAGTTGAGTGAAGCATATGAAGAGGTGGCGAGTCTTAACCGCGCCAAAGACCGAATCATCAATCATCTTTCACATGAATTGAAAACGCCCGCATCCATTTTATTGGGGTCCCTGGTAATTCTGAGCAGAAAGCTTCAAGCACTTCCTGAAAAGCAGTGGGGTGCCACTCTTGAGAGGGCGAAACGCAATCTGGATCGTATCCTTGAAATCCAGTATCAGGTGGAAGACATTATGCGAGGCCGGAAATACAGATCTTACATTGTTCTCAATATTATGCTCGATCAATGTATGGATGAACTGGAATCTCTGGTGGCGGAAAAGGTGGGAGAAGGAGAGATCGTAAAGTGGCTGCGCAACCGACTTGAATCGGAGTTCGGTCCGAGGGAAAGTCAGTTTGAGGAAATTTATTTGGGCCGTTTTGTGTCAGAACGGCTGGCAGTCATTGAACAGCAAAGTAAACAGAGAACAGTGAATATTATCTGTCGCTTGGAAGACCATTTGAGCATTTACATGCCTCCGGATGTCATGGAAAAGGTCGTAGACGGATTGATCAAGAATGCCATTGAAAACACCCCTGATGGCGGTCGGGTGGTCCTTGTTGCGGAAAAAAGAGACGATGGTGCGATGTTGAAGGTGACGGATTTCGGCGTGGGTATTGTACCCGAGGATCGAAAACGCATTTTTGAAGGCTTTTTTGCCACCCAGGAGACCATGGACTATTCTTCAAAACACCCCTTCGATTTTAATGCTGGCGGAAAAGGGGCCGATCTTCTCCGCATGAAAGTGTTCGGGGAACGGTACGGTTTTCAGCTGACCATGACCAGCAAGAGATGTCGGTTTTTGACACAACCGGATGCCGTATGTGTGGGCGATGTAGATCAATGCAGCTATTTAGAAAGCGGGGAGGATTGCGTTAATTCAGGGGGAACCTCTTTTAATGTTTTTTTCCCGTATAACAAACAAAAAGAACTCAGAGATACCAACCGTTAAACGCTAGAAACCGTTCAAAATGCCACATGTCGCTCGCCTTTCGGTTCCAGGGCTTCAAGAAGGCCACGGCCAGAATTACAACATTTTTGATGGATTTCGAACGACTCAGCATGCTTTTTTGGCTTTTTGGATGTCGGCCACATCCCCCATGACGATCAATTTCATCCCGCACTTCAGCACCGTTGTGGGAGGTGGATTAAAGGAAATGCTTCCCCCCTCTTCTTTGAGACCCACAATGAGCAGCCTGTATTTGTCTTTAATGCCGGATTCTCCGATGCTCCTGCCCGAAAAAGCGCCGGTCTCGGAGAGGCGTAACTGGTTGAACCGGAGGGTACCGCCGCTGCTCCTGAGCATCTGGTCCAGGAAATCAACAGCGGTGGGACGAATCATCTCCGAAGCCATGCGGAGAGCGCCGATAGCATTTGGGGAGACAACGCCGTCAGCACCCGCTATCCTGAGTTTTGCTTCATGCTTTTGATCCGCCATTCGACTGATGATGCGCAGTTTCCTGTTCAGCATTCTTGCCGTCATGGTCACATAAAGACAGTCTTTGTCCGATGGCAGACAAACGACGATGCCGGCGGCGTTTTCGATACCGGCCGCTATAAGGTTTTGGTCTTCCGTTGCATCGCCTTCGATGTATGGTACGTCACCGATGTCTCTGACAAGGTCAATATACGTCCGATCCTGCTCAATCAGCACAACCGCTTCCCGATTGCTGAGGAGTTCCGAGATGAGAGGGCGGCCGGTTTCACCCCCTCCGCATACGATGTAATGGCCTTTCATTTTTCTGATATCTTTTTGCATTCTCTGCCTTTTTAGAATCCCCGAAAGTTCCCCTTCAACAATCAAGGCGGTCATGGCGCTGATCCCATAATAGATAACACCCATACCGAATGTAATCAGGACCATTGTGAATATCTGGGCAGGCACATTTCCCGTTACCTGAAGCACTTCTCCATATCCGACACCGGTGAGGGAAATAACGGTCATGTACATACAATCCAGAAACTTTGAATGCCCGCCGTAAAGCATATAGTATCCGTTGGTTCCCACCATGACCACTATAAAAATACCCAGAAGCACAACAAAAAGCCGCTTCTTGATGGCCGTGCGCTGCTTTGTAGCTGCCATAATCAGACCTTTTTTGAGATTACCATGGCCTTTCTGATAGAAATGGCATAAAATTACCTAAAAAGTCTGTGGTGATTCTTGCGCCCATTCCCCCTTTTGTCAAGCCCAACCGATCGTCCTGACGGCAGGACGAATAGAATATAGACGGCTTTGAGGCTTGAGAGTTGAACCGGTATTGTTCCAAACCCCTTTGAAAAAAAGGAGCTCCGAATTGGAGAAACAACAGCAAAACAGCAATCAGGATGCTGAAGCCAATCACGGGATGTTGCCCATAGACGCGGTTTTTCTGGATGGATTGCAGTCCCTTTCAGGCGGCAAAATACTTGAAAAGGTTTTGGGCCATCCGGACTGCCCACGCCTGATTCGCAGCATGTCCGGTGAGGATTTCTTTTTTCTGATCCATAAGATTGGTGAGGATTCATCCATTGAATTGTTGAAATTGGCATCACTGGATCAATGGCAATATGTTCTGGATGTGGAAACCTGGGAAAAAGACCGTCTGGAATTAGCGCAAACGGGCCTCTGGTTGAGGCGTCTCTTGGCAGCGGATCCCCAACGACTTACGAAATGGCTTTTTTCCGAAGGTCAATGGCTCGCCTACTATTACCTCTACCGTAGCGTTGTGGTGGAAGTGGCAGATGAAGATGAGGGAGGGGACGACTTTGGGCCGGAGTTTTTCAGCGTTGACGGTTTTTTTTACGTTCGGACGTTGCAGGAAACTCAACGGGGCGTTATTGATGCCCTGCTGCGAACCATGGCCGCGGAAGATACCCTGAAATACCAATCGGTATTAACCGGCTTGGCGGGCGTGCTGCCGGCGGAACTTGAAGAAGACATGTACCGTATGAGAAATGTCCGGCTGGCGGAACACGGCTTTCTTCCCCGTGAGGAAGCCATTATGGTTTTTTCACCAATGGACGCGGAGCGTCTGAAAACGGGAGAACCGGATGCCAACCCCCGGCCGGTGTCCCATCCGGAGGATGTTGGTGCCGTACCACACTGGCCGCTTCAGACCATTCAGGAACGGAACCTGTTGACACAAACACTGTCGCAAATGTCGGACGAGACGCTGTTGGATCGCATTCGTCTGGAATTTTCCGGCCTCTGTAATCAGATTCTCTCGGCCGAGGGTTTTTCCAACTGGAATGCGGAATATCTTGAAGAAATTCAGCGTCAGGCGGCCGGATACCTGAATCTTATATTGAAAGAGCGATCCCGGGAGGAGATAAAAACCGCTGAAAATCTACTCAGATTCAACACGCTTGTTTCGCTCTTTCGTGCCGGGTTCGGGTTGGCTGTCAAACTCAAGTGGAAAGCGGAAAGGTGGCTGGAAACGAGCTGGTTCCGGAAAGCGGGTTTGGAGCCTTCTTTTTGGGGAGAAGCTTGGGAAGGTACGCTCACCGGCATTCTGAAAAACCGGCCGTTGTTTTATGGCGGAGCTGAATCACCGGGGGGTTACAGACATTTTCAATCTCTGTCGGATCTGTCGGCCACGGAAAATGCCCTCGCTCTTCTGAATGCCCTGGATCGCCTGATGGCGTCTTTGACCGAAAGGTATCCGCTGTCTTTGTCTTCGGCGACCATATCCGGTGGTCCCTTTCATCTGACCGTTCATCAGCTGCTGTTGACCCTTTGGGCACGGCAGCAAATGGGCTTGAGCCCGAGTTTTAAACCCCTTTCCTTCAAAGCGGCACGGAACTTTTTGACCATGCTCAGGGAAGGGGACACCGTGCCCCCCTACCATATGTTCGGCTTTGAAGCGCAGTTCCTGGAGGCGTTTTCCGTACCGGATGAGGATTTCGCAACCGGTTCCTCAGAAAATCTGAAGGATGCCCTCATGCGGATCTGGCAGGATTTTAGCGATGAAATGGCATTCGTGCGCACAGAGGCGTTCGATACCAAATACAGTAAATGTATCTTGATCAGGACCGCTTGACAATCTCTTCTTGGGTAAAGCATCCCGTACAGGTTTTTCCCCACATGGAAAATGTTTTTTCTGTCCGGTAAGGTTTCACATGGGTATATCCATCGTCCATGAACCGTCTTAACGCGGCAATGGGCAGGGAAACCCCTGCAAGCTCTATGTTCTGTCTATCGTTTTTTCCACTGATGAGTTCTTCAATTTTCATGCAAAAACCTCCCTCTCATATCTGAGCGCTGATTCTGTGAATGGTTTTGGCAGATCCTAAGCCTCTGTCTTCCGGTTGTCGGTTTTGGCGTGCTTTTCAAGAGTACCTGCATCGTAACCCGCTTTTTCGTAGTCATCGATGGCTCTCATCTTCAGTCGATGGTCTTTGATCTTTTCCGCATGGGTATCCGCCAACTCGGCGGCATGACTCCACATACCTTCTTTTTCATAGGCGGCGATTTTTCGGTTGATTTGCGCGTGTTCTTCAGAGGTTTCAATGACGGCGGCTCTGCACCAGGAGATGATTTTTTTGACCTTGCCGCCGCAATTTGGGCATTCGGCAAGGGGCTCATCACTAACTTTTTGTATATATTCAAATCCATACCTGCATTTATTGCAGCTGTTTTTGATGTTTGTGGGTTCATATTCATATATGGGCATGGCAGCTTGATTTTTCCTCGATGTTCCATCTGGTGATAAAAAGAAGACTGCGGTATCCTCTTTAATGGGGTTCGGTTTTTCGCCATCTTGGGCCGCTGGGGGTATCGATGACCTCAATACCCATGGCTTCCATTTCCTTCCTCAAATGGTCAGCGGTGCCCCAGTCTTTTTGGCTTCTCGCCAGTTCCCTTTTCTCGATCAGTTTCGCCACCTCCGCGTCGGAGTCGGGAGGATCCAGGTTCATAATTCCCAGGACGGAGTTGATACGGGTCAAAGCCGCCAGTGTCTTTTCCCGGTCAGATGTGGAAAGACCCCTCTGGTCCATTCGCAGGTTGATGTTGCGGGTGAATTGAAAAAGGGCGGCCAAGGCTGCGGCCACATTGAAGTCATCGTCCATGGCCGTTACAAAACCCTGTTTCAGCGCATAAATGGTTTGATCCAGGTCCGGGTCCTCGGAGGTCGATTTTGCGAAGTAGATTTTTTGAACAAACTTATCAAGATGTGCAATGGTGTTTCGAACGGCGGCAAGTTTGGTATGGGAAAAGAAGATGGGTTTGCGATAGTGGCGGCTGAGGAGCCAATATCGGATTTCTCTTCCTTTGAAACCTTCCGTCAGAAGATCTCTAAGCGTCAGTTTCACATCATCGGATGGATTGGGACCGTTAAACATGACCGGTTCGTTGTGAAGCCAGTAGTTGGCAAGCGGCCTGCCCGTCGCGGCCTTGCTGATAGCGATGGCATTTTCGTGATGGGGGAATACCAGGGACACGCCACTGGTGTGGATGTCATGGGTAGGGCCGAGAGTTTTCAGCGCAATGGCAGCACATTCAAGATGCCATCCCGGACGGATATTACCCCATTTTGTTTTAAAAAATAGGCCGCTTTTCAGCTCATTGAGGGTGGACCTCTTCAGTAAAGTGAAATCCTTTGGGTTCTCCTTTTCATACTGATCCAAATCGACGGTTTTGCCGATTCTAATTTTATTGAGATCAATCTTGGAAAGTTTTCCATAATCTTTAAATCTGGAGATATCAAAGTATATGGAACGGAGCTTTTCATAGGCGTATCCCTTTTCCAGAAGGGTCTGGGCCAATTCAATCATGTCATCGACATGTTCGCTAGGCCGGGGGTACTGGGTGGCCCTGATGATGTTCAGGCTGTCCAGGTCCTTCATGAAGGAATTGTAAAACATATCCGTGAATTCCTTAAGGGAAACACCGGCCCGCTGAGCCCCCTCGATGGTGCGGTCATCCAGGTCCGTCACATTCATGATATGGTTTACATCATATCCTCTGTAAACCATATAACGGGTAATCAAATCGGAAAAAACAAGACGGCGGCATTGCACCAGATCCACAACCTGGCAGAGGGTGGGACCGCAGGAGTAAAGGGTGACTTGGTTTTCTTTGATGGGTACGAAATCTTCTTTTCTGCGGGTCATGGTGTTGTAGACGCGAAGCCCTGATTTCTTTTTGGCCATGAAAAGCGGGGTGCTTAGATATCGCTCCCCGCCGTCAGCCAAAAGCACCACAATCCGACCACTTTCCATTTCGCGGGCGACTTTCAGTGCCACCGCCATGGCGGCACCGGAGCTCATTCCCACAAAAATGCCTTCCTTTCTGGCCAGCATTCGTGCGGTTTCAAAAGCCTCGTCATCCTCAATGTTGATGATGCGGTCAGCTCTTGCTTTTTCAAAAATGCCGGGCTGATAGGACTCCTTCATATTTTTGAGCCCCTGTATCTTGTGACCCAGATACGGTTCAACGCCAATGATCTGAACAGCCGGATCTATTTCTTTTATGCGTCTTGAAATGCCCATGAGGGTGCCTGTGGTCCCCATGGTCGCCACAATGGCATCGAGGCGGCCTTCCGTCTGTTCCCAGATTTCAGGAGCGGTACCTTCATAATGGGCCATCCAGTTGGCCTCATTGTTGAATTGATCGGCCAGCCAGAACTTTTCCGGGTTTTCCCGGGCCAGGTTGTAGACGTGTTCGATGGCACCGTCAGTGCCCAGATGTGCCGGTGTGAACTCGATCTCCGCCCCTAAAGCTGCAAGAATTTTGACCCGTTCTTCACTGACGGCCTCGGACATGGTTAATAAAATGTCATATCCTTTGACGGCGGCCACCAAGGCCAGGCCGATTCCCGTGTTGCCGCTTGTGGCTTCCAAAATGGTTTTGCCTTTATTTAAAGCCCCCGATTTCTCAGCCGCTTCAATCATTTTGAGCGCCGGCCGGTCCTTGATGGAGCCCCCCGGGTTAAAACCTTCCAGTTTGGCCAGTATTTCCACATTCGTACCGGGCAAAAGCCGGGTGACGGGAACCAGCGGGGTGTTGCCGATGGTGTCGAGGATATTGTTGTATTTCAGACTCATTTTTTTGCCTTGTTCTTGCCCGTTGACCACGGGATCAGATTCGGGTGATTGATATTTTCTTGACCCCTGATTTTTGTCTTGTTAACCTACCCACCGCCTTAAAGGCGGTTCAATTCAGGAGATCTCATCATATGTTGCTCCGCTGACGGGGCAGGAGAACTTAAAATGAAGATACTGGTTACGGGCGGTGCCGGGTTTATCGGTTCCAATGTGGTGGACGGCTACATTGGCGCCGGACACGAAGTTGTGATCATGGACAATCTTTACACCGGAAAACGGGTAAACGTCAACCCAGAAGCACGATTCTATAAATTGGACATTCGTTCACCTGAGGCGGCAGCGGTTATCTCAAGAGAGAGACCCGATATTTTGAATCATCACGCAGCGCAAATGAGTGTCCCGGCATCCGTCGCGGATCCGGGGTTTGATGCGGATGTCAACATCAGGGGGTTCCTGAATCTTTTGGAAGCCGCGGTAAAATCGGGTGTAAAAAAAGTTATCTTTATTTCTTCCGGCGGCGCGGTCTACGGTGAAGCTGAGGAATATCCCACACCTGAATCTTACCCGCCAAAACCGCTTTCGCCCTATGCCATCACAAAATATTGTTCGGAACATTACCTGGCATATTACCGGCATCAGTACGGCCTCCATTATACCACCCTTCGCTATGCCAATGTCTACGGTCCCCGTCAGATTCCCCATGGCGAAGCAGGTGTTGTGGCGATTTTCATGAACAACCTTATTAACGGCATTCAATCGATGCTCAATCATTTTCCGGAAGATGAACGCGGTATGGTGAGGGATTACTGCTTTGTGGGCGACGTGGTCAGTGCCAACTTGGCAGCATTGACAAGAGGAAGTGATGATTTTTTCAACATCGGCACAGGGCAGGGAACCAGAACCGGCGATCTTTACGATGCGATTTTTAATGCCGTGAAACGAGCGGGGCAGGCTATCCCAGAGGAGATGTCTCAAATGAAAAAGCAACTGGCCCGGCCCGGAGACTTGAAAAAAAGTTGCCTCACTATTCGGAAGGCAGTCCAATCTTTGAATTGGCAACCCCGGATCAAGCTTGCCGAAGGTTTGGATAAGACGCTTAAATGGCGCCTTAATCAGATCTGAAGTAACGGCGTAATACCCTTTCAATATTTGTCCTTTCAGGTTTTTTAGTTGTTCCCCTTGACATTCCATGGGTCGATATTAATTTTCTGTGCATCGAAGCTCTCAACTGCAAACACCTAAAATTATATTGCGATCTTAAGGGCCTTCGACATAATTCCTCTGCCCCATTTTAAAAAAGGACCGCGCAACCTTCGTCTGTTGACGTCAACCATGTTACTCGGCGCAATCTTGAGGTTGCTTTTTTAGACCCGTCGGGGGAAGTAATTGCAGGGTTGCATGAACTTGTTCAGGTGAGAGGATGTAAGGGTTCTTTGTGAACCATATGACGTTTGTGCAAAAACAACTATTTGGAAGGAGAGAAGAGAAATGAAAGTAAAACCGTTGCATGATCGTGTCATCGTAAAAAGAGTCGAAGAAGAGGAAAAAACCAAGGGTGGAATCATTATTCCGGATACAGCCAAGGAAAAACCGGTGGAAGGTGTTATTATGGCTGTTGGTGAAGGAAAAGTGGGTGATGACGGCAAAAAAATCGCTTTGGAAGTGAAAGCCGGCGACAAAGTCCTTTTTGGAAAATATGCCGGGACCGAGATTCAGATCGATGGGGAAGAGCATCTGATCATGAGAGAAGATGATATCATTGCCATTGTTGAGTAGATATATTTTCAAACAGACTTCATCTGGCGTAATCATAGAATTTTACTAAATAAAGTTCCAAGGAGGGAATAGAACATGGCGAAAGAGATCAAATACAGCATGAAAGCAAGGGAATCAATTCTGACCGGCGTGGATACCCTTGCCAATGCCGTCAAAGTAACGCTCGGTCCCAAGGGCCGTAATGTAATTCTGGACAAATCTTTCGGTGCCCCCAATATCACCAAGGACGGCGTAACGGTTGCCAAGGAAATCGAACTGGAAGACAAATTTGAAAACATGGGCGCCCAGATGGTAAAAGAAGTGGCTTCCAAGACGTCCGATGTGGCTGGAGACGGTACCACCACAGCGACGGTATTGGCCCAGGCCATGTACCGGGAAGGTGCCAAACTGGTTGCCGCCGGCATCAATCCCATGGCCCTCAAAAGAGGTATTGAAAAGGCGACCGACGTGGCCGTGGATGAGCTCAAGAAACTTTCAAAAGCCACCAAGGACCAGGCTGAGATCGCCCAGGTCGGTACCATTTCCGCCAATAGCGACAGCACCATTGGAAATATTATCGCCGAAGCCATGAACAAGGTCGGAAAAGAAGGCGTCATCACCGTTGAAGAAGCCAAAAGCATGGATACCTCCCTTGAAGTGGTGGAAGGTATGCAGTTTGATCGCGGATACCTCTCCCCCTATTTTGTGACGGATGCAGAAAAAATGGTCGCTGAATTGAGCGAGCCCTACATTCTGCTGAATGAAAAAAAGATCAGCTCCATGAAAGATCTGGTTCCCATTTTGGAACAGGTCGCCAAAATGGGCAAACCCCTCCTGATTATTGCCGAAGACGTTGAAGGCGAGGCCCTGGCCACCCTGGTGGTGAACCGCTTGAGAGGGACATTGCAGGTAGCCGCCGTGAAGGCGCCCGGTTTTGGTGATCGCAGAAAAGCCATGTTGGAAGACATCGCCATCTTGACCGGTGGTCGTGTCATTTCCGAAGACTTAGGCCTCAAACTGGAAAACCTGACCCTGAACGACCTGGGTACCGCCAAGACCATCAGCATCGACAAGGACAATACCACCATCGTCGATGGCGGCGGTGAAAGAGCTGATCTGGAAGGCCGCGTCAAACAGATTCGTGCTCAGATCGATGAGACCACCTCCGACTACGATCGGGAAAAACTCCAGGAAAGACTGGCGAAGCTTATCGGCGGTGTCGCCGTGATCAATGTGGGTGCAGCCACTGAAATCGAAATGAAAGAGAAGAAAGCCCGCGTGGAAGATGCACTGAATGCAACCAGAGCCGCCGTTGAAGAAGGCATCGTACCCGGAGGCGGGGTTGCCCTGCTGCGGACGATTCCCGCTCTTACCGCGCTTGCACTCGATGGTGAAGAGCAGGCCGGTGTCAACCTGGTCATGAGAGCCCTTGAAGAGCCCATCCGCCAGATCGTAGAGAACGCCGGCGCGGAAGGTTCCGTGGTCGTGGACAAGGTGAAAAACGAGAAAGACGGGTTCGGCTACAACGCCGCCACAGGCGTGTATGAGGACCTCATGGAAGCCGGAATTATCGATCCCACCAAGGTGACCCGTTTTGCCCTGCAGAATGCGACCTCGGTATCTTCTCTGCTCCTGACCACTGAAGCCATGGTCGCCGAGAAACCCGAAGAAAAATCCGATATGCCGGCGATGCCTCCTGGTGGCATGGGCGGCATGGGCGGTATGGGCGGCATGATGTAGTTCACCATCCGTATCCCCGGATCAAAAGGCTGAAAAAGGACTTTTGATCCAGTTTAGGTTGCCAATTGACAAAATTGCGCTCGTGGAAAATTCGTTTTCTCCGAGCGCTTTTTTTTGAAAGTCGTACCGAAAGAAAGGTCCGCAACGGGGTTTACTTCCGAGCCCACTTCGATTATTTATGTGAAAGATCTGAAATCCTTTAAGGACAATCACACTGATGGCACATTCGGGCGAAAAAGTTTTGGTAACGGGATCAGCAGGGTTTATCGGTTTTCATCTCTCCAGTAAACTTCTGGATTTGGGATATCATGTGGTCGGGTTGGATAACCTGAATCCCTATTACGATGTGACGCTGAAAAAGGCGCGGCTGGAATTATTAAAACCCCATGGACGGTTTCGGTTTGTGAAAGGGGACATCCAGGATCTGGAAGCCCTCAGAGAGCTTTTCAGGGAACAGAAGATCACGCATATTTGCAACCTGGCGGCACAGGCCGGGGTCCGGCATTCCCTCAAAGATCCCTTTTCCTACCAGAAGAGCAATATTGAAGGCTTCTTGAACCTCCTCGAAATGGCCCGTGAAGTTCAGATCACAAATTTCGTATATGCTTCTTCATCCTCCGTGTACGGCAAAAACAAAAAAAATCCCTACAGTGTGGAAGACCGGGTCGATAATCCCATCAGTCTCTATGCGGCCACCAAAAAAGCCAATGAACTCATGGCCCATGCCTACAGCCACCTCTACGAAATCCCTTGCACGGGGCTCAGGTTCTTCACGGTTTACGGTCCCTGGGGCCGTCCGGATATGGCACTTTTTCTTTTTACGGATGCCATCCTTCACAACCGACCCATCAACGTTTTCAACTATGGGAATATGCGGCGGGACTTCACCTATATTGATGATATCGTAGCGGGAACCATCAGCGCCATCGAAAGACCGGTGCCCTACGAGATCTTTAACCTGGGGAATTCGGATTCCACATCCTTGAAGGATTTCATAGAGGCCATTGAATCGGAGCTGGGGCAAAAGGCGGAGAAGAACATGCTCCCCATGCAGCCGGGGGATGTGGCGGAAACATCAGCCGACATTACGAGTTCCAGAGAAAAGCTGGGGTTTACCCCCAAAACGCCTTTAAAAGAGGGGATCAGGGCCTTCATTGCGTGGTATCGCAAATATTACGGGGTCGTTTCGAAGTCTTAGGCGTATGACGTCTTTTTCTCCGTCCGGATCAACAATCCTCTCGGAGGGCCATCTGTCTGGACTACCTGCCCATCGGCACGGCATTTGTTGTTTTGGCACAAAAGCGTGGTCAAGCCCATTCCAGATCGGTTTTATATCCATCATGGTGTTTTGCAGGCAATGCTCAATTCATTGCTTTCTAGTGGAATGGTGGTCGTGTGGATATTACTGCATTGGTTGGCAAGAGGGGTTTCCTTGTGGGTTTCCTGGCGGGGGACTATGTAGCGGCTGATTTACGACCATTTACTTCTTTACTAATATTCAAGCCGATAACCGATCGCATCTCAAACACCGGGAGTGACCATGACGGCCATAACCCCAAACCCTGGAAAACCCCTCCGCGACTCCGCTCCACATCAACCGGGAAGCCTCATGAATTCGATTGCTTTGACTGAGTGATTCAAATGGGCCATCTCATTTTACTGTTACGTCCCGGCCTACTGGGTTTCAAGAACCGGCTGAGCCGGACCCACGGGGCCGGACTTAAAAAACCCGTTTTCATGGGGGGACTGGGCCTTGTTTTCGGCTTGATCCTGTTTGTGCTCTCTTCCCGGGTGCTGGTCTATTTTCAATCCGTTGAGATGATCGGCGATCTTCTGGCAAAAGAGCTCCTGAGCATGGTATTTCTGACGTTTTTCTCATTGCTCATTTTCAGCAACATCATTACCTCCCTTTCCACCCTGTATCTTTCCAAAGACCTGGAATTCTGCCATTCGGCGCCGGTGCCCGTTGAAACGCTTTTTGCGGCAAGGGCCTTCAGCAGCTTTTTAAACAGCTCCTGGATGGCGTTGATTTTCGCTATCCCGATCCTGGGGGCCTACGGGTATGTATATGCCCCCGGTGTGGGGTTTTATATTAGTCTCATCCATCTGATCATCGCCATGGGCCTCATCGCCTCCGGCCTCGGAGTTCTGTTGACCATGACGTTGGTTCATGTTTTTCCGGCCCAGAGAACGCGGGATATCATATTGCTGCTGTCCCTTCTCATGGTCGTGGGCCTTTATCTCCTGTTTCGGTTCCTGAGACCCGAAAGGCTGGTGGACCCCGAGATGGCCCTTTCCGTCATGCAGTATGTGTCGGCATTGAAAGCGCCCGATTCACCTTATCTTCCCACCCATTGGATCACGGAGATTCTCTGGACGCATCTCATCATGGGAAGCGAAACCGGGAGTGAAGGGTTCTATTTGCTATTGACCTGGTCCACCGCATTAACGCTGGTGTTTGTCAATATCTGGACGGCTTCTTTTATCTACCTGGACGGTTTCAGCAAGGCCCAGGAGGCCAAGAAACGGCTCATGGGTGGAAAACGGATTCTGGACCTTATGATTCGGCTCGTCACGAAACCCTTCAAACCGGATCTGGCCGTTGTGATGGCCAAGGATATCCGGGTCTTTTTCAGGGACAATACCCAGTGGTCCCAATTGCTGCTTCTTTTCGCCCTGGTGGTGGTGTATGTCTATAATTTCAAGGTGCTGCCGCTTGAGAAGAGCCCGCTCCCCTTGGACTTTCTTCAAAACGGGCTTGCTTTTCTGAACATGGGACTGGCCGTTTTTGTTCTGGCGGCGGTGGGGGTTCGGTTTGTTTTTACGGCGGTGAGTGCGGAAGGAACGGCGTTCTGGATTCTGCGTTCATCTCCCATGCAACTGGGGCGGTATTTATGGGGAAAGTACTTTTTCTTTCTGGTGCCCATGCTTTTTTTAGGGATGATACTGATCGTGGTGACCAACAACTTTCTCCAGGTTAGCCGGTTTATGATGGCGCTCTCGTCGGCAACCATGTTTTTCATGGTATTTGGCATCGTAAGCCTCGGTATCGGTTTCGGCGCCATGTACCCCAGATTCGACCATGAAAATATCGGGCAGGTGGCCACCGGATTCGGTGGGCTCCTCTACATGATGGTGAGCGCTCTTTTTATCGGCGCGGTCGTGGTGCTGGAGGCCGGTCCCGTCTATCTTCTCTTCATGTCCCAAATGAAAGGCCGCGTGATATCTGCCATGGAGCAGGTTTACATGGTCGTTTCTTTTGCGGGGGTATTGGCGCTGACCGCCGCGGCCATATGGAAACCCATGGGGATGGGGCTTAAAGCCCTTGCCGGGTCCGGAACAAGGAAATAGACAGTGGGCAATCATCTCTTCGAATATGCCGGAAACGTACACATTCATACCCGCTATTCAGACGGCGCCAAAACCGTTCCTGAAATTGCACAGGACGCGGAAAAGGCAAATCTTGATTTTATTATCATTAATGATCACGATTACATGGCAAAGACACTTCACGTTGAAGATGAAGTAAAGTATGGCAATGTGCTGGTCCTGGTGGGTCTGGAATTGGGGGGACGGTTCCATCATTACCTGGCCTTTGGTTTGCGTGAGATGGTGCATGGCAAAGGGGCCGCACCCCAGTCAGTCATCGATCGTGTGAACCGGAAAGGCGGTTTTGGCTTTCTGGCCCATCCCTTTGAAAAGGGGATGCCTTTCATGGAGAAACGCATCGCCTACACCTGGAACGATCTTTCGGTCACCGGTTATACCGGGATCTGCATCTGGAATTTTTCGTCCCGGTGGAAGGAACGGGTTAAAACACCCCTGCATGGCCTCTTCTTTCTCCTGTTCAAGGGATGGGGGCTGAAAGGCCCCAGCCGAAAAACCCTTCAATTCTGGGATAGGGCATGTGAAAAACGGCGGGTTGTGGCCGTCGGCGGCTCCGATGCCCATGGCGGATATTTTCACTGGGGGCCGCTGCGATTTACGCCCCTTTCTTATCGGGACGGGTTTTTGTCCATCAATATCCATCCGCTGCTGGATCGTCCGCTTTCCAAAAATCCCGTTTACGCCAGAGAACAGATCTACGGCGCCATGAAAGAAGGTCGACTCCATATGGGCCACGACCGGCTGGCGCCTTCCAAGGGGTTCAGGTTTTCTTATGTGGTGGAAGGGGGCAAAACCTTGGAAATGGGAGAGGAAAGGGTGTTTAAACCGGGCACGCTTGTTGTGAAAACACCCCGAAAGGGGGACATCCGCCTGTTAAGAAATGGCATTGTGGTGTTCCGCTCCATGGGTTGGGGCTTTTCCCACGTGATCCGACAACGGGGCGTCTATCGTGTTGAAGTGTATCGGCGTGTCCCTTTTTTCGGACTTCGCCCCTGGATTTTTTCCAACCCCATCTATTTGCGGTAAGGGTTTCAACTTTTTTATTATTCCTTCAACAGCGCCTGTGCCGCATCCAGGTCATAGGCACGATTGGGGTCGAAATCGCTCTTTTTATCACTCTTGTTTTTATACATTTCGGCGGCCTGCAGTATCGCATCATAAGGGATCCAGCCGTGCTCTTCCCATAGCTTTGAATCGTCGGAATTCCATAGCCTGAACTGGACCATGCCGTCTTTTTCCTGTACATACATGCGGACTTTTTTATTCTGGGGAAAGGGATAGTAGTAATTGCCGCGTTCGTCTTTCATCGGTTCTGCTCCTTACTCAAATTCTCTTATTCAGAGTTGGCCCGCAATAGTGAACCGAAATTCCGCCAAATGTCAAGGGGGAATCAATCGTCTAACGCCATTTTTCCCGGATTGAGGATGCCTTTGGGGTCAAAGGTCTTTTTGAGTGCTTTCATCATTCTGAGTGCTGCTCCGTCGTGTTCCCAGGCCAGGTAGGGGGCTTTGGAGAGTCCGATGCCGTGTTCCCCGGTTATGGTGCCCTCCAGTTGGATGGCGGTTTGGAAAAGTTCAGCGGCCGCTGCTTCCACCCGATGAAATTCATGGGTATCGGATCGGTCAAAAGTGAAAGCCGGATGCAGATTGCCGTCTCCCGCGTGTCCCATGGTGGCGATCTCGACCTTGTGGCGACGGGCGATGTCCTGCACGGCCGATAGTTAGAATCTGTCCATAAATAACTTGAACAAATAGCGTCATTATGCTATCGGTAATTTATGGAAAATAAAATCGAACCGATAGTGAATGAAAAGTTTAATACGCTCCTTCCAATTCTTGATGAAAAAGGCCGTCGCCTGTGGGCTGCCGCAGAGGCAAAATCTCTTGGTCGTGGTGGTATATCAGCTGTTTCCAAGGCTACAGGCCTTTCAAGAACAACTATTTATCAGGGCCTCAAAGAAATTGAACCGTCAAATGCTGCAAAGCCTGCTACCAATCGAACACGGGCCAGAGGGGGTGGTCGAAAACCTATTACCAAGGTCAACCCGATCATCCTTCGTGACTTGGAAGGGATGGTTGAACCAACCACCCGAGGCGATCCCGAATCGCCACTGCGCTGGACATGCAAAAGCACGAGGCAGCTGTCGAGAGCTTTGCAGGTTATGGGGCACAAAATCGGTCGGCAAAAGGTATCGGAACTGTTGGCCGATTTGGGTTACAGTCTCCAAGCGAACCGCAAGGTTCGTGAAGGTTCCCGTCATCCGGACCGCGATGCCCAGTTTCGCTATATTTACAACCAGGTAAAAGTATTTCAGGAGAATAACCAACCGGTTATTTCTGTTGACACCAAGAAAAAGGAGCTTGTTGGAGATTTTAAAAACGCAGGCCGGGAATGGCAACCAAAAGGACAACCGGATTCTGTCCGAGTACACGATTTTGCTGACAAAAATTTGGGCAAGGTTAACCCATATGGTGTATATGATCAGACAGCAAATGTTGGCTGGGTCAGCGTTGGCATTGATCATGACACATCATCCTTTGCTGTCGAGAGTATCCGTCGTTGGTGGAAAAGAATGGGCCAGCAAACTTATCCGGAAGCAAAACAACTTCTCATAACGGCGGATGGAGGCGGTAGTAACGGATATCGAATTCGGCTTTGGAAAATTGAACTTCAACGGTTTGCAGATGACCAAGGTCTTGAAATCTCCGTGTGCCATCTCCCTCCTGGCACAAGCAAATGGAATAAAATTGAACATCGAATGTTCAGTCATATCAGCATGAATTGGCGTGGCAAGCCGTTGACGAGTCACGAGGTAATTGTGAATCTGATAGCCAACACAACCACTCGACAAGGCCTTAAGATTCAGGCTGAGATTGACTCCAACAGTTATCCAAAGGGGATCAAAGTAACTGACACCGAACTTGAGAACGTCAATTTGTTTAAGGCCGATTTTCATGGCGAATGGAACTATTCTATTCGCCCTAAATGTTCAAGTTATTAACGGACAGACTCTAACTCGGGCACACGGGATATGGGCACGGTCACATCTTCAACCGCAAAACTGGGTCTGAGCCGTGTGATGATGCCTCCCAGAGCCCGCCGGGCCTGCCACAGGCTGGCCGCTTCCTCCAGCGAGCGGGCTTTTCGCAAATGCCCCCCCCCCCCGCATTCATTGGTCAGGACCAATGCCCGATCCATCTCTTTCGTTGCTTCCTCCAGGGTCCGGCCGTCGGTTTCAAGGAGCAACAGGGCCTCCGCATCAGGAACGTCAAGATCGGATTGACGTCGCAGGATTTTCACGCATATGGAATCCAGGATTTCCATGACGCACGGTACGATACCCGCCTGGACAATCCGACTCACCGCACGCCCCGCATCGGCCAAATGCTCAAAAGCCATGCTCGCGGTCACCGTGTGCCGGGGCAGTGGTGCTATTTTCAGTGTGATCCCGGTCACCACGCCCAAGGTGCCTTCCGAGCCCACGAACAGCTTGGTCAGTTCATAGCCGGAGACGCTTTTCATGCACTTTGAACCGGTATGCATGATACTCCCATCGGCCAGCACAACTTCCAGCCCAAGAACATAGTCTTGCGTCACGCCGTATTTGGCGCCCCGAATGCCGCCGGCATTGGTGGCCACATTGCCGCCGATGGTGCAGACGGACCCGCTGGCGGGATCGGGCGGAAAAAAGAAGCCTTTGGGCGCCAGTACTCTCTGCAGGTCCGTATAGACCACCCCCGGCTCAAGGATCACCAGACGATCCGGCACCCGTAGGGCCAGAATCCGGTTCATTCTGCTCATGTCCAGCACCACGCCGCCCCGGGCCGGTACGGTCATGCCCGAAAGACTGGTCCCCGCCCCCCTGGGGATCACCGGAACCCCATGCTTGTGTGCCCATTTCAAAATTCTGGAAACCTGTTCCGTATCCGTTGCCCAGGCCGCGGCCTGTGGCCGACCGAAATGGTCGGACGCATCATAGGAGTAGAAAACCAGGTCGATCAATTGACGGGAGGCGTTTTCTTTACCTGCCGCCTTTTGCAGTTCAGCCCACAGCGCTTCTTCCATTGGTTTCATCACTTAATGTCGTTTCACGGCCTCCTGGCCTTGGGAAAAGGCTTGAAGATTTTGCTCCAGACGCTTCGGCGGCAAAGATGCTTCAAGGGTGCGGCGCATTGCCGTTTCCTCCAATGGGAGCAGGACGCTGGCCTGCAGTGCCCCCAACATCACGATGTTGGCCAGGATGGCACTCCCCAGCCCCAGGGCGATTTCGGTTGCATCCACTTTCCAGAGGGCCTCGCTGAATCGGCCCATGCGGTCCAGCACCAGCGACACTTCCGGGTATTCATGCTCTCCGGCCAGCACCGACATGGGGAGCCAGGGCCGGGTGTTGCTGAGCACCGTCACCGTCGGGTTGCCGAACTGCCCCAGCATGCGCAGCCCTTCAACCGGTTCCAGGGCCACAATGAGATCCGCCCGGGACGACGGCATGAGGGGCGCCGGTTGTCGGGTCTTTGATATGCGCAGTTGGCTCATGACCGCGCCGCCCCGTTGGGAAACCCCGTAGGTTTCGCCTATGGTCACCTTCATCCCTTGATCCACGAAGTATCGCCCCAGGATCAGGGAAGCCAGGACATTTCCCTGGCCGCCCACGCCGCAGATGATCACGTTCATAGGGTCGTTGGGTATCATGATGTCGCCTCCGTTTTGAGCGCCCCGGTGGGGCATATCCGGGTACAAACACCGCAACCGGTGCAGATGGCCTGGTCGATTCTGGCGGTTTTCGTCACAGGGTCCCAACCCAGGCCGGGACATCTGAAGGCCGAGGTGCACATGCGGCCGCATCCGCAGTTTTCACCGATGCAGCGATCCGTATCCAGGATGACCCGCCCGGGCGGGATTCCCTGCCTGGCCGCCACCAGGGCACAGGTTCGTTTCAGTATCAGGACCTGGGGGCCTTCATGTTCGAGCCCCCGCATGATGGCATCTGTTGTGGCCTTCAGATCATAGGGATCGCACATGTCAACAGGGTACCCCATGGCCCGGCACAAGTCCCCTATGGCAACCGGAGGGGCGGCCTGGCCGGTTGCGGTGGTGCCCAGGCCCGGATGGGGCTGGAATCCGGTCATGGCGGTGGCGTCGTTGTCCAGCACGAGAAACAGGAAATTGGATCCGTGCTGCCGCGCGTTGATGAGGGCCGGAATGGCCGCGTGATAGAAGGTGGAATCCCCACAAATGGCCACCACGGGCTGATCCAGCCCCATGTTGGTCAATTGACCCATGCCCGCGGCAACGCCCGCGCCCGAACCCATGGCCTGCATGGTATTCATCTGCGACCATCCGGCCGGGCCGCCCCCCATGCCATAACAGCCGATGTCCCCGCATACGAAGCCGTTTCGTCCGTCCAGGGCCAGGGCCTGCTTGATGGCCCAGTAGGTGGCCCGGTGGGGACACCCGGCGCAGAAGGCCAGATCCCGATCCGGTACCAGTTCGTCCACTGCTGCTCTAATGCCATGTTCGTAGCTTTCCGGCCGCGTTTCCCGGGGGCAGTCCAGAAGTCGGCCCAGCAGCCGGATCATCACATCCGGATTCAGTTCTCCCACCTGGGGAAGGGCTCCCTCCGCCTTGCCCAGGAAAGAGATGGACGGGAGTCCTGCGGCATGTTCCGCGTAGAGTTCTTTCACACCGGATTCCAGAAAGGGCGCTCCTTCCTCGACGAAAACCACCTGTTGTGCTTTTTTAAGATGTTTCAGCAGAAACCGGGAGGGGAGCGGGAAGGTGGTCCCCACCTTGAGGATGCCCACCTGCACATCCAGGCCCAGTGCTTCTACGCCTTCCAGGCTGTAAAAGAGTCCCGCGCCCGTGGTGATCAGCATGACATCCGGCCGCTCCGGTCCCTGATAGAAATTGCGGGGGGAAGATTCAAAAATGTCCCGGCAACGCTCGATTTTCTCCTTGAGCCGACGGTGGGCGTTGGCCGGGGCCGGCACGTTGACAAAGGGGCGTGAACGGTCGAAACTCGGTTTGCCTTTGGGTCCCGGAAGCGGTCCCAGGGTCACGTTCCCCCTGGCGTGGGACAGTCGGGTCACGCTGTGAAGCAGTACCGGGAGGCCCAGTTTCTCCGACAGTTCAAAGGCCTCCCGGGTCATGTCTTTGGCTTCCTGGAAAGTGGAGGGTTCCAGAAGGGGGAGTTCGCCCATTTTTGCATAAAGTCGCGAGTCCTGTTCGTTGGTGGAAGAGATGCCGCTGGGATCATCACATATCACCAACACCAGGCCACCGCGTATGCCGGACAGGTTGAGGTTCAACAAAAAATCACATGCCACGTTCAGGCCGTTTTGCTTCATGGCCGAGACGCCCCGCAACCCGGTCATGGCAGCGGCCGCCGCCACTTCCAGGGCCACTTTCTCGTTAACGGACCATTCCACGTGCATGTCAAGATTTTTCGCGGCCTTGGCCAGCGTGTCCACGATATCGGAAGAAGGGTTGCCCGGGTAGGCCGCCGCAATGCTGGCGCCGGCTTCGATGATGCCGCGGGCAATGGCTTCATTGCCCATGAGAAGCATGACCTGATCGGGGCTTTCTTGTGTAATGGGATGCACCATTCTACGCTCCATGTTCTGTGGACGAGAGGCTCTTGCCGAAACCTCGGGGCAAATAGAGCAGATCGTCCGGATTCTTGCTGAGTTGTGCCAGATTTTTAAGGGCTGTCCGTTTTTTTCCGGCGGCCGCCGTTTTCAGTTTTTCAAGGGCGCCTTCCGGCGGTTCCTGCAGGGTCAGAATCCCCGCGGCGTTGGCCCGTTCCAGCAGGTCCTCTCCCATTTGAGAGCGCACCACGGTCTGATTCCAGTGCCGGGCCTCGTCCCAACCGCCCGGCAGCCGCGCGGAACCCACCGAAAGATCGGCCGGTTCCGCGGTCATATCAAAGCAGTAGGCACAGGCCGGGCGAACGGCGCCGGTCACTTTCGACAGGGGTACGGACGTTTCTCTTCCCTTAATGAACACTTCAAGGCTCTGGTGGCGGCTGGGGGGGATATCCAATCCCGTGACGTCGTCCGGATCCACCCTGCCGGATAGGGCCCGGGAGAGTTCCCTGTGACCAAAGCTCCAGCCGCAAAAGAGACCCACCACCAGTGCCAGTTTTTCAGCCGCCTGCCGCAGGCGGGGATGGTCCGATGCCTTGATTTTTGCCAGGGCCAGACATTGGCAGGGGGTTGCCACAACCCCGAATCGGCCCGGGTCTTTAAAGGCGGCTTCCAAAAAACCGCCCACCACCGGCACGGATGTCAGTTTTGTCCCGGCACAGGCTTGAACCTGTGCCCGGGTGCGGCATACGGTGGGAACGCCGCTCAGGGAATCATGGGAACGGGCCATGATCCAGGCATCCACCAGCCCCTGCTCCAGTGCGAAGGCTGCCAGCGCCGTAACCGTACCGCCATGCTGCCCCCGGTTTCTAATGTCTTCATCTTTGGCCCGGGTTACCCATAAGCGGCGCACCGGCCCCATTTCCTGAGTGATCATCTCCTGGGGCGCCGCCGCCCGGACCAGAGCTTCCGGGTCGGAGGGCATGCGAGGACAGGCTTCCTCGCATGCCCCCAATGGTTGAGTGCACTCATGTAAGGGCGCCACCCGGTCCTTGTATGAGCCGAAGTGGGGACACAGACCCGCACAGGCCCCGCAGGCTGTACACAAATTGTTTCCCACCACATCATTGTTAAGTTTTCCAAAAGAATGCTGTACCATGGTCAGCCATCTCCACGATCAAAAATTTTCGTCAGTCTATTTTAAATGTCTTTAAAATTGCTGTTAGAGTTTGCTAATAATGAACAAATATATACTTTTAAAAAACTAAATTATGCAAGTAAAAAAAATTTTTGACGGATAGATTCTGATATAAAAAATTAAAATATTTTAAATATCAATAACTTATTATGTATATCATAAAACGATGAATCGTCTGATTTAAGTGATTTGCATAAAATAAAAAATATTGACACGGATCTTTAATGTTTGTTAATGGTAAACGCGATAATAGTAAATTGGGCCTTTTCAGAGAAAGAGGAGAACGGGATGGCGGTAAAATCAGTGGAGCGGGCCCTTCATATCCTGATGCTTTTTACGCGCCAGGTGCCCCAATTGGGTGTGACGGAAGTCAGCCGGATCCTGGGCGTCACGAAGGCGGCAGCCCATAACCTTATGACGACCATGGTTGACGCGGGTTTTCTCCAGAAGTATCCGGAATCCAGAAAATACGGCCTGGGATTCAAGGTCTGTCAACTGGGCATGACGCAGCCCCAGGCCTACAACCTAAGCAAGTGCGCCCATGAGCCGGCCCGGAGCCTCTCCTGCAGTCGGCGAATGGTTGCCCGCGTCGGCCTTTGGGATGGCGAGGCCATGCTTGTTACCGCCACTTACTACCCGCAGAATCGCATCGAGCTTTCCGGATCCATCGGCCCCAGAATACATGCCTATGCCTCGAGCCTGGGAAGAGCCGTACTGGCGTATCTGCCCCCGGATGAACTCTCCTATTATATGAAAGAGACCCGAATGGTCCCTTTTACCGAATCAACCATTATAGATGAGGGGCAATTGATGAAGGAACTGGAGGCCACCCGAACACGCGGTTATGCCCTGGACAGGGAAGAATCAGTATATGGATTTGCCTGTGTGGGGGCCGCCCTGTTCGACAGCCGTGGGAAGGCGATCGGTGCTTTGAGTCTCTCCGGCCATCCCGAAAAAGTGTTAAATGAAGAGCTGCAGTCGGAACTGGTCAGAGATCTGTTGAGGACCACGGGAGAGATCTCCCGGTCTTTGGGATATCAGCCGAATTCATCCATCATTTGAGTCTGACGCTTCCGGGGGGTTGCATGCGTCCTTCGGCGGGGGAGTTTGCATTGTTGGTTCAAGACATTTCACAGAAAATGAAAAATCCAAGAAACGGATGACGGACTTGATCGCCAATTGGGTCCGGGGCTTCTCCTGGGATTGGTACTCATCCTCTGATCGAACAATTCGGTTTGAACCCGATCCATTTCGGAATCATCTTCATTTTCAATCTGGAACTGGGATTTCTGACCCCCCTTCCGGAGATATCTCTCTGGTTGCCGCATTTTTTGTACTGATGGTGTTGTGTATCAGCGGTTATGAGCGTTTCCAGCCCGGTCGAAGGCGTGTTGTGAGCCTCTGAATCGGTTTCTCAAGAATGTCAAGCAAATCGTTCATTTTCATGATTCTGCAGGTCCCGTAAAGAAGGCACAAGAACAAAGTTCCCAGCCCCAGGCATGTGAGAAGTGCCCCTGAAAAGGTTTCGGCAAAAGACCCTTCAAAAATCCATTGTCGGATGACTTCGAGCGCTGCCCCCAGAAAAATACTTAACAGCATCATCTTCATCACCGCAGCATAGACGTGACCACTCTCTTTGTTCCGTGTGCGCCGGTTCCAGCAGACATACAGCAGGGCCACCTGCATAAAAGCGGAAACGGAAACTCCCAGGGCCACGCCGGAGGCGCCCATCTTCGCCATGCCCAGCATAAAGACGGGAATGCTGAGAATCACCGCCGCCGTCCCCAGCAGCGCCGGGAAAAGCGTATTCTGAAGTGCGTAGTATCCCCGCACAACAACGCTCTGGGCGGAAAAAGCGAATGCGCCCAGCAGCAGGAAAGGAAGTAGGTGAGCGGTCAGCGCGGTGGCCGATGCATCAAAACGACCCCGCTGGAAGATAATGAAAACGGTCTCATGGCGAATGACCATGAGGAAGACGGAAAAAGGGATGACAATGGAGAGTGCACGAACGGTTCGATCCAGCAGGCGGTTCATTTCCAGCATGCGCCCTTCCGTAGCCAGCCGGGACATGAAAGGGTAACTCGCGGTGCCCACGGCCTGGCCGAAAAAGCCTACCAGAATGAACATGATTCTGAGCCCGTAATTAAGGGCCGCCACGGCGCCCTGGGGCATGTAGGAACCGAAGAACCTGAAAAAAAACTCCGTTGAAAATGTCATGGTGAGGCCCAGGATCAGGGGAAGGGTCAAAAAAATATATTTTTTCAAGTCGGGATGGGTCCACTCAAAACAGGGTTTAAACTTCATGCCCAGGCGAGCTGCTCCAATCCACTGGATAATGAAATTGCCAATGATGGCGCCTCCCAGCACGCCCCACGCGAAACCTTCAACGCCGATCCAGGGCGCCAGCGCAATACCGCCGCCGATGATGCCCAGATTGTAGAGGAGTGGGGCCAGTGCCGGAATCAGAAAACGCTCTTTTGCAAACTGCACGGCCATAAAAAGGCCGCCCACAAAGAAAAAGAACTGGGCGGGCAGAACAATGCGGGTCATGCGGATAATAAGTGCTTTGACGGCGGGATCATCGATGCCCGGTGCAAAGAGCGCCACCAGATGATCCGCATAGCACCAAGCCATGATGATGAAAAGGATCAGCAGGCTTCCAAAGGCGGAAAGGATGAGAGAGAAGATGCGCCATCCCTCTTTTTCCCGGTTGCCCACAAGGTAGTGGTTGAAGATGGGAATGAATGTAATGGAAAGAAACCCCGTGGCTGCCACGTGATTCAGCAGTTCAGGCAGCACAAACGCCATTTGGTAGGCGTCTACGGATACGCCGGTGCCGCCCACATAGGCAATGACCATTTCACGAACCAACCCGATGACCCGGCTTAAAAGAACCGAGGTCATCATGATGAGGGAGGCGATGCCGACCTTCTTATAGAGGGATCCTCCGGTATCGGCGGTATCTTTTGCCCCCGCTTCTTTGGTTGTTGTCATTTGTAAGCCGGATCTTCGGGAAATATCAATGAACGACCCTCAATCCGTGGGATGATTGCAGCTTTTCCCACAGTTTCATGATGATGAGGGAGACGGCCTCCGCCTCTTTGACGGACGTTTTTCCCAAAAAGAAACTGCAGGAGGCCATCAGCGCGTTGTTGCCGTCCCGGAGACCGAAATTGTCTTCAATGTAATGGCCCAGCGTATGGTCCAGAGTCTTGAGTTCCCCATAGCCCATTCTGGCGATTTGACTTTTGTCTTTGAATGACAGTTGTGTACCGAGACGCTCGACCGCTTGATCAACCGTTTCAGGCAACGGGTCCCTCCGTCCGAAAGATGGGTCCATATGCGTGTTGATCAGGGACATATGATAGGCGGCTTCCAGAATGTCGAAGGTGGCACGGTATATGCGTTTGTCCTGGCTTTTACGGGAACCCGCCACATTTAATACCTTTACCCCTTTCTCCTTTATCCACGCGTGAACGGATTGGGCCGCGGTGAAGGCGTTGGTTTCCTGCAGGTTCACATGAAGGCAGGGGCGGCCATGTTTCAAAGCCAGTTTCTGGGTTAAGAGAGATCCGCCGGTGAGCTTGCCGTGGGAGAATATGAGGGTCGCGTCGGAATCGATTACATTCTGCTCGGTTCTGCGGGCGTAATCGGCGCTGTCCATTTCCTTGAGCCGGTATTTTTCAGGCAACCTGCCGTCTTCCGCAAGGCGCCCTTTGGGGATCCAGCCACCGTGGGGAATGTTCCACTCCATGGCAAAATCAAGGGCAGCACGGTCGGCACCGGTCTGCCCGCCTGAAACGATTTTTCGAACCATCATGAACTCCGGTCGCGCGTGTAGGCCGAAATGGAATGTAATTTTCTTAAATGAAAGCGCGTGCCCAAGATTCCAATAATTCCGGTGATTCTCCGAAACGCGCCGCCGGAGAAAAATATCAATATTGAGAGGGATTGTAAAGCCCCCAATTCGCCTTTATCGCCGATTGAATACGGTTCGTTTATCCTTGACCATTAAACAGAATTTTCTTACAGTTTTACCTCGGAAAACAGGGCATTGAACCGGCGACGATCCTTTTTTCAAGATAGAAGAGGTGCGTTTCATGTCATTCAGACTCCCGAAATACATCCATCCCGACTTCAAAGAACCGCCTTTCGATGCCGCGCCCGAGGTCGTGTTCAAAAGGGTCGAACAAGCCGGGGTGGCGCCACAAAATTATCACGCCACATCCATTTATCCTGAATATTTTCATGTTGGGAAAGGGGAATGGCGCCTTCTCAGGGAAACGCGCATGGATTGCGTGGTGATCCGTGAAGAAGACGGTTCATTGGCGGTCAGGGAATTTCGTCATCTGAAATCGGGGGATCAGGTGGCTTGCGGCAGAGCCGAAGACGGTACGGAGGGGATCTTTGTGAATTCCGATCCTTTTGGTCATGAGGCGGATAATGCCCGAGGCTTCGCCTTTCGAACGCGGGTCACCCGGGAGACCGCCTTTTCCATCGACTATGACCAACTATACGATCTCCTGGAACACGATCGGAAAAAGGGTTTCATCCTCTGGGTTCTGGGGCCTTCCGTCGTATTTGACAGGGATGCCCGAAATGCATTCACCTTACTTGTGAGACGGGGATATGTACACGCCATGCTGGCCGGAAATGCGTTGGCCGTGCATGACGTGGAGGCTTCCCTTTTCGGAACGGCCCTGGGCCAGGAAGTTTATTCCAAGCAGGCCGCCCCCCTGGGGCACTATCATCACCTGGACGCCATAAACCGTATCCGGAGCATCGGTTCCATTGAAAAAGGGGTTTCTGAGGGAACCGTGGACACGGGTGTCATGAGGGCGCTGATCAACAAAAAAGTCCCCTATGTATTGGCCGGCTCGATCCGGGACGATGGACCCCTCCCGGGCGTCATCGCCGATGTCTACACGGCACAGGATCGGATGCGGGCGCTGGCGCGCCGGGCAACCGCCGTCATCGCCCTGGCCACACAACTGCATGCCATCGCCACGGGTAACATGGTTCCATGTTATCAGGTAACCGAAGGCAATCGGGTGCGTCCGATCTTCTTTTACATCGTGGATATGTCCGAATTTGCCGTCAACAAGCTGGCCAACCGCGGATCCCTTTCGGCCCGCTCCATTCTTACCAATGTCCAGGATTTTGTCGTTACGGCGGAACGGGGGTTGAGAAAGCGGGCGAAGAAATGATCTCCGTGCCGGCCCCTCCCGCAACCGCCTCCTTGATGGCGTGAAGGGAAGTAATGACGGCACGGTTCCCCGTGTGCTGCGCAAACCCCATGGCCGCTTCCACCTTGGGCCCCATGGAACCGGGGGGGAAATGCTCCGCCTCCAGGTATTGTTGCGCTTGGGCGACGGTCATGGTGCGGAGATATTCCTGATGGTTTGCGCCATAATTGAGGGCTGCGCCCTCCACATCCGTCGCCATGACGAAGATGTCCACCCCCACCTCCTCAGCCAGTTTGGCGCTGGCCAGGTCCTTGTCAATGACGGCGTCCACACCACAGAAGCGTCTTCCTTCCCGGACCACCGGAATGCCGCCGCCGCCGCAGCAGATGACGAGGAAGTCCATATCAATGAGTTTTCTGATTTCGCGCTTCTCCACGATGGTGAGGGGCTTTGGGGATGCGACCACACGGCGGTATCCTTTGGCGGTTTTTTGAGTAGGGTAGGGCAGGTTGGACGCTTTCCGGGATGAAAAAGAGGGGCCGATGGGCTTGGAGGGATTCCGGAATGCCGGATCATTTTCATCCACCACCACATAACTGATCAGGCTGACCAGGCCCGGCGCGGCCTTCAGACCCGATTCCATGAGGGCCGTGTCCAGGGTCGATTCCAGCATATATCCCATCTGGCCCTGGGTCTGGGCCACCAGAATCTCCAGGGGGAGATGGGGAACGGCATCGCAGCACTCCTGTTGGAGCAACAGGTTGCCCACCTGGGGTGCGTTTCCGTGGGTCAGAATAATCCGGTAGTCTTGTGAAAGCCGGGCTATTTGTGCCATGGGGCGTTTCAGGTTTTCAAATTGCTCCTCCATGGTCCCCACCTGACCTTTCTGGATCAGCGCGTTACCCCCGAGGGCCACCAGGAGTACGGGTTTTTCGGCGCTTTGTTGCATACGGCAGGATCTCCTCGTTTCATTTCGGATTTTGAGAGCCGGTCACCTCTTTCAATCGCGCCACAAGAACATCTTCCAGAAGAGGCTCCCCCGAATCCCGGTATTCATAACGGACACGAAGGGTCGGCTTGTTGATGTTCAGAACCCGTGTCAGCTGTATGGGGGTGGCAAAAAGGACCATGTCGCAATCCGTGTTGTTGATGCTTTCCTCCAGATCTCTGATCTGATCTTTCCCGTATCCCATCGCAGGGAGTACCGATTTTACATGGGGATAGCGGTCAAAGGTTTCCCGTATGGTGCCGACGGCATAGGGCCGCGGGTCCACAATTCGGGCGGCTCCGTAAGTTTCGGCCGCGATGAAACCGGCCCCATAGGCCATTTCTCCGTGGGTAAGGGTAGGCCCGTCTTCCACCACCAGGATCCGTTTGCCGGATATGCGGCCCGGATCGGTGACCAGAACGGGCGATTCCGCAAGGACGATCTCCGCCTGCGGCGCGTATTGCAGGATGTTTTTCCGAACCGTTGCCACCCCGGCAGGCGGCGCGGTATCCACCTTGTTGATGATGGCGATATGGGCCATGAGCATATTGGTTTCACCCGGAAAATAGCGGCGTTCATGGCCGGCCCGGTGCGGATCGAACAGCACCAGGTGCACCGAAGGCACATAAAAAGGGGTATCGTTGTTCCCGCCGTCCCAGACGATGATGTCCGCCTCTTCCTCGGCCGCCTTGAGAATCTTTCCGTAATCAACGCCGGCATAGACCACGATCCCCTGATCCACCAGCGGTTCGTATTCCTCCCGTTCCTCCAACGTGCACTGGTGTCTCTCGAAATCCCGGTACGATACGAATCGCTGCACCACTTGTTTTCGGAGGTCTCCGTAGGGCATGGGATGCCGGACCACCACCACTTTTCGGTTCAGTTTTCGAAGTATGGTACAGACTTTGCGCGTGGTTTGGGATTTTCCGCTCCCGGTCCTGACGGCGCATACGGACACCACCGGCTTTCGGGATTCGAGCATGGTGTAGGTGGCGCCGATAAGAACGAAATCGGCACCGTGGGCCATGGCAAGGGAGGCCTTGTGCATGACCGCCTCATGGGGTACATCGCTGTAGGAAAAGGCGACCAGGTCCACACGGTGCTCCCTGATGAGATGACGCAATTCTTCCTCGGGATAGATGGGAATGCCTTCCGGGTATGAATCCCCCGACAGTTCAGGCGGGTACTTCCTTGTCTCTATGGAGGGGATCTGTGCAGCGGTAAATGCCACCACTCGATAGCGGGGATTTTCTCTGAAATAGACGTTGAAATTGTGAAAATCACGCCCGGCCGCGCCCATGATGACAACTTTTTCAACCATTCTCTTAGCCTCTCGTTTCGAAAATTTCGGGTCTTTGACGACCTTTATGATGGTCGAAGATACCACAAAAATGATAAACTATAAACAAGGGTTTCGCTTATAATTCCGGGGCGGTAAACCTAGCTAAATATATTTGAAATTTCTAAAAACGAATATCGAATACCGAATAAGGAATGTCGAATTATGAAGTTTTCCTTCGTCGTTCGTTATTCCTTGTTCGATATTCTGCGGTTCAAGAAAAGTGAAATGCAATAGGTTACAAATGCGAGAGATGAAGTCTCAGATTGGTTGAGCAAATATCCCTTCCGGGCACCGGCCCGGTGAGAGGAGGACCCATCATGACGTACGCGGACAAACCGGATCAGACGGTCAAGGATGCGCTGAATCTGGCGGAATCCTGGCAGAACCGGGCCAACGCGCTCCTGACCCGGGAAGAGAAGACGCTTCAGAAATATATGGCCGCCTTTCTCGATAACCCAAGGGACAAGGCGGTCATGGCCGCGTTTATCGACCAGAGTTTTCGTTCGGAAGATCCCGAGCGGGTGGCGGGTCAGATCAAGTTTTTGATGCAAAAATACGGGGTTCCCGACTTCTTTTCCGCCGGGGACAAGCTGTTGATGCGCATTTTTCTGGGAATCGGGCACCATTTTCCACATGTGTCCATTCCCCGGGTCATGGCCAAGATGCGCGACGATTCAAGCCGATCGGTCATTCCCGGCGAGAAAAGGGAGCTTAAACATCACCTGGAGACCCGGGCCCGGGAGGGAGTGATCATGAACATCAACCACCTGGGAGAGGCGGTCCTGGGCGAAGACGAGGCGCTAACCCGCCTTCGCGCCTATGAAAATGACCTCAAGGATCCTCTTATTCAATACATTTCGGTGAAAATCTCCACCATCTATTCCCAGATTTCCTCCCTGGCTTTTGACCATACCGTTGCTGTTCTGGAAGAACGGCTTTCAAGACTTCTTAGGACCGCCAGGGAGAATTGTTACACGCGTATGGACGGATCCCAATCGCCCAAATTCGTCAACCTGGATATGGAGGAATACCGGGACCTGGAAATCACTGTGGCGGCCTTCACAAGGACCCTGGATCATTCCGAGTTCGTCCATGTGTCTGCCGGACTGGCCTTGCAGGCGTACCTGCCCGATTCCTACCCGATTCAGCAGGCGCTGACCCGGTGGGCCAGGGATCGCGTCAACAGGGGCGGCGCCCCCATCAAAATCCGCATTGTCAAGGGCGCCAACCTGGAGATGGAAAAGGTGGAATCGGCCCTTCGGAACTGGCCCCTGGCCCCCTATGACAATAAACCGGATGTGGATGCCGCCTTTAAACGGATGATCCGTTACGGCCTGCGCCCGGAAAATATTCGGGCTGCCCATATTGGCGTCGGGTCCCACAACCTCTTCGACCAGGCCTACGCCTATGTGCTGGCCCGAAACAACCATGTGTTGGAACACTTTTCCGTGGAGATGCTGGAGGGGATGGCCGACCATGTGCGCCGGGCCGTTCAGGAGACCACCGGCAACCTGGTCCTGTATGCGCCGGTGGCCAACCGGGAGCAGTTCGTGAGCGCTATCGCCTATCTGATTCGCCGCCTGGATGAGAATACGGGAGAAGAAAATTTCCTCCGCCATGCCTGTCATCTGGAGCCGGGAGGCCGGACGTGGCAGTATCTGAAAGACCAGTTCCTCCGCTCCCTGGGGCATAATGCCCGAGAGGGATCGTTCAGGACCCAGGACCGCAACGCCGAAGACTTCCGTGATGCCGGCCACCCTTTTCTGGAAGGCCGATTCAGAAACGAGCCCGATACCGACTGGTCCCTGGCCCCCAACCGGGCATGGGCCCGATCCATCCGCGGGAAATGGATGAAAGGTTCAGGCGATGCCCCCTTGCAGGTCCCCCTGGTATTTTCCGGTCGTGAGGTCTTTTCCGGTCGACACGCCCAGAGCGTGGTAGATACCGCCCGGAAGGATGGGAAAGAGGGCGCACATCCGGTGGTGGCCCTTTGGGCTCGGGCGACCGAGCAGGATTTAAAATCGGCGGTGGGCTCGGCAAAAGCCGATCCGGGCGGCTGGCGAAATCTGCCCCCGGAAGATCGCCGCAACGTGTTGAAAAAAGCAGCCGTCGAAATCCGTCGGGCCAGGGGCGACCTGATCGGTGCGGCCGCGGCCGAAGGGGGAAAGGTGTTTTACGAATCGGACGGGGAGGTGTCCGAGGCGGTGGACTTTGTGGAATACTATTCCCGCGCTGCGTGCGATCTGAAAGAATTGAAAGGGGTGACCTTTCACGGCCGGGGTGTGGGCGTGGTTCTGAGTCCCTGGAATTTCCCCATTGCCATCCCCTGCGGCGGCATTGCCGCGTCCCTGGCAGCAGGGAATACGGTGTTGATAAAACCCGCATCCTCAGCCGTTTTGACCGCCTGGGTGCTTTGTGGGTGTTTCTGGCGTGCGGGTATTGATCAACATACCCTTCAGTTTGTTCCTTGCCCGGGAGAAACGTCGGGCCATATCCTGACGACCCATCCGGATGTGGATTATGTGATTTTTACCGGCGGCACCGAGACCGGTTTGAAGATTCAAAAGGCCCGTCCTCAGGGGCTTCTCGCGGCGGAAACCGGCGGCAAGAACGCCACCATTGTCACGGCCATGTCCGATCGGGACCAGGCCATTAAAAACGTGGTCTATTCCGCTTTCGGGCATTCCGGACAGAAGTGTTCGGCCACCAGCCTGCTCATTCTGGAAAGACCGGTCTACGAAGACCGAAATTTTCTGCGTCAGCTCGTGGATGCGGCCAGAAGTTATGCCGCGGGTTCGCCGTGGGAGTTTCAGCATCGGACCGGCCCGCTGATCAGGCCCCCCTCCGGGGATCTCAAGTGGGCGCTCACCGAGCTGGATACGGGAGAGTCCTGGGCCCTCAAACCTGAAATGAAGGAAGACAACCCCTCCCTTTGGACCCCCGGCATCAAATTGGGCGTCCGGCCCGGGTCGCGATCCCACATGACCGAATTTTTCGGCCCGGTGCTGAGCGTCCTCAAGGCGGAGAACCTGGATGAAGCCATCGACCTGGTGAACGCCACCGGCTACGGCCTCACCTCGGCCCTGGAGAGTCTGGACCCGAGGGAACAGGATCATTGGCAAAAGCGGGTGAGGGCCGGAAACCTCTATATCAACCGCGGCACCACCGGCGCCATGGTACTGCGCCAGCCCTTTGGCGGCATGGGCAAATCAGCCCTGGGCGCAGGGGTCAAAGTGGGCGGACCCAACTATCTGCTCCAGTTTATGAATTTTGATGGGATGGGTTTTCCGGAAGCAGGGGCTTTAATCAGTGAAAGTTCGCTCCTCACCATTGTCCAGGAATGGGAAACAAAGCTGTTCTGGGGCCGGTTGAACGTGTGGCGAAAAGATCTCGAAAGGGTGGTTTTGGGCATTCGAAGCTGCCTTTACCGGATGGAGACCGAGTTTTCAAGGGAGAATGACTATTTCAACTTGAGAGGACAGGACAACATTTTCCGCTACCGTCCCTATGACCGGGTCATTTTGCGTTTGCATGAGAAGGATACCCTATTCGAGGTCCTGGTGCGTGTGGCGGCTGCACGCATTGCCGGCTGCAAAACCCTTCTGAGCGTTCAGGCGGGCCTCTGCTCCGGCGCTGTCGAATTTTTTGACACCAGCGAGGGAATGCGATTCCTGGAGGGTCTGGTGCCACAAGAGCAGACGGAGGATGAATTGATCGGGATGCTGGCGGAGAATCCCCTTGTCCGTTATGCCGCACCCGACCGCGTGCCCATGACGATCCATGAGGCCGCGGCTGAAAGGGGATGTCACATTTCTCGTGATCCGGTGCTGATGGAGGGCCGTCTCGAAATGCGCCATTATTTTCAGGAGCAGAGCCTCTGCAATTCCTATCACCGCTATGGGAATCTGGGCGATAGGACTCTTTTAAAGAGCCGATTTATCAGCTGATGGGCATTTGAATTTTCCATCTTTGAATCGGGAAGACGAATCCCATTTTTTCAGAAGGCTTTTTTGACGGTTACGAAGTGTTCCTGCAATGCCACGGCGCCCCCTGCCGGATCCCAGAGTTCAAGGCCGCCGTGCATGAGTTCGTGGTCCGCCACGCCTTTACCAATGGCCAGAGTTTCAGTGGGAAGTCTGTGCCCGAAGCCGTGTACCATGAAGACCGCCTCCGGGTGGATCAAATCCGTCACCTTGGCTCTCATTTTGCCCGAATAATTGCCATTACCCACTTCCACCCACGCGCCGTCTTCAACGCCTATTTTAGCGGCTTCCTCCGAGTTGATCCACAGTACATTCTCGGCCATCTGTTCATGGAGCATGGGGTTGTTCACGGTATGCCCCTGGGTATGGACCGCACAACGGCCAAAGGTGATGCGATATTGGCCTTCCGGCGGTTTTTCCGGCGGCTCGTACGGCTTGAGGGAGGGGAGTCCCGCCTGTTCCCATTTTTCCGAAAAAATTTCAATTTTGCCGGACGGCGTCTTGAATTTGAACCCTTCGGGATCCCGGTAGAGGGGGCCCTGGCCCAGTGGAACCATTCCGGTGGCGTCAAAATCCTCGATGCGCACCCCCGTGTCCTCAAGCTGATAGTTCCATATCTCTTCGATGGTATCAAAAGCCAGTTCCGACAGCCCCAGCCGTTTCGAAAGACCCGATATGATCTCCCATTCCGCTTTGCTGTCAAATCTGGGGTCCACGGATCGTTTTCGTACAAAAAAGTAGGGGTTTAACGCGTTCTTGCAGGCGATGATGCTCTCGCGCTCCAGGTAGGTGGAAAGGGGAAGTACCACATCGGAAAACCAGGCCGTATCCGACCAGCTGAAGGTGATGGAGACCAGAAGGTCGAGGTTTGTAAAAAGCGCCCTTAAGCGATTGGGATCGGGAAAGGCCATCAGGGGATCGTGGCGATAGGCGATATAGGCCTTAACCGGATAGGGGTCTTCGGTTTCAAAGCATTTGTAAAGTAAGTGGCAAAGCCCCGGTCCGTCTTCAAAGTGGGGATAGCGCCACCCCACCCCGTCGGCCCGCTTTTCCTCGGGCTTGGGGTACAAATCCATGAAACTCTTAAGCCCCTTTCGGTCCACATCCGCCGGTTTGTTGGTAAAAGGGAGTCCCCCTTTGGCCCCGATGGATCCCAGAAGCGCATTGATGATGTAAATGGAACGGGAAATGTAGAAGGAATTCTTGTAGCGGGCCATGTTCCAGCCGGGATGCCAGAGAACCGCAGGCTTGGCATCGGAGAACTCTTTGGTGAAACTTCGCAGTTCATCGGCGGGAATACCCGTTTCACCTTCGGCCCACTCCGGGGTGTAAGGTTCCACGAATCTTTCCAGGGCGTCAAAGTCCTCGATCCAATGTTTCGCATAGGTGACGTCGTAATATTTTTTGGAAAGGAGTTCATGGATGACGGCCAGATTGAATGCATAGTCGCTGCCGGGGCGGATTTGAAAGTATCGATCGGCTTTGGTGGCGCTGACCGTCCCCCTAACATCGATAACGGTGAGTTTGCAGCCCTTATCGATGGCTCTGGTCAGGTCGTTTACTTCTTTCACGTTGATGGCCTCAAACAGATTGCGCGTCTGCAGGACAACGTGACGGGCGTTTTTGAGGTCATAGGAAACGCCTTTTCGCCCGAACCCGAAAATTGAAAGCGCCGCATGCTGAACGTTCCGGGCGCAAGACCCGTCATGATTGCAGTAGTTGGGTGTTCCCAGTGCTCTCAGGAACGCCCGGTGGTAATCGCGGAACGGGCCACCCCTGTCGGTGAACGAGATACTTCTGGCCCCGTATTTATCCTTGGTTGCTGCCAGCTTCTCGGCCACATGGTCCAGGGCTTCGTCCCATTCGGCGGGACGCCACTTTCCTTCACCCCGTTCGCCCGTTCGAATCAAAGGTGTCCGGGGCCGCTCCCTGTCTTTCAGCAACGCCAGGCCGGCAGCCCCGCGACCACAAATGGAGCCTTCCAGTCCCGAAGCATGGGGATTTCCCTGTAGAAAAACGACCTCGCCGTTTTCAACTTCCGACATAATGGGGCACCGCACGGTGCACATCCCACAGACGCTGTAGACCTGCGCTCTTGACATCGATTCTTCCTCCAATACAAAAAACTATATGGATACCCACATAATATAATCGGGTTTCAAAGTCAATTGATTACAACAGAGGCTTTCAAAAGAGGGTGGAGACTGAAAAAGGGGCGTCAACAGGCTTGCCCCTTTTTTTATGATCGTATCTGCTGCGGGCCGATTCAACCGGCCGCAAATCGGTGAATGACGATTATTTCGATTCTGCCGTCAAAGAAGGTGGCGAGGGCTTCGCTCATTTTTTCTTTGCTTTTTTGATCATTCTTTTTTCTTCGGGGATCGGATCGGGAACGGGCTCGCGGGAAATTTGGGTGACGGCGCCGAACTTGGGCGGGCAGGCCTCAAAACAGGTGCCGCACTTGATGCATTTTTCCTGGTCGATCACATGGATCAGATTTTTCCCGCCCACAATGGCGTCCACCGGACAGCTTCTGGCGCAAATCATACATGCTTTGCACTTCTCCGGATCAATATAGTACGAAACCACCTCCTCCAGCAAGCTTTGAATTTCCTGGGCGGTAAAAAAGGTCTCATATTCCGTTTCATTTTCAAGATGCGACGCCAGTTTCTCCCTTTTCACAATTTTGATGTAGGGGATCAGTTTGGCGACTTCTTCCAGTTTGGGCTTTACCGCATCTTTACCCATTGTCTCGCCTTCTCCTTCGCCCAAGGGACCCAGCTGATTTATGTTGCCGCTGAACTCACTCATGATTTGCGCAAATGGAATGCCGTCCCCGGCCGACATGAACTCGATCCGGAGCCTGTCAGGATTAAGCCCCAYGTACTCCAGAATCCTTTTGCACAAGAGCACCACGTTCAATGCATGGTAATTCCCATGGGTCACATAATTGCACTCCCCCAGGTGACAACCGCCGATAAACACACCGTCGGCGCCGTTCAAAAAAGCCCTGAGCACAAACGCAAGGTCGACCCTGCCCGAACACATGACACGGATCAGCCTCATTTCAGTTGCATATTGTAGTCTGGAAACTCCAGCCATATCCGCGGCGCCGTATGCTCACCAATGGCACACAAAGCCTAATATGTTGGGTTTAAAAGCACTCATTCATTCTCACCTCAAGACCTTTCCTTAATGCGCTAAGCACCCACAGCCGCGTCAATCTGGCTCAGGATTTCTTCATCGTTAAAATGCTTCAGATAAATCGCCCCGGTGGGACATTTGGTGTTGCAGAGCCCGTCTCCTTTGCAGAGAACCGGATTCACCAACGCCTTTTTGCCCTGTTTTGTTTTGCGGAATTCTATGGCCCCGTAGGTACAGGCCGAAATGCATTCCCCGCACCCCATGCACCTTTTCTCGTTCACTTCGCACACCGAACCGGACGCAATGACCGTATCGTGGGAAAGGAGCGTCAAGACCCGGCCGGCAGCCCCGTAAGCCTGGTTGATGCTTTCCGGTATGCTTTTGGGATAGTGGGCCGTTCCGCAAAGATATACCCCGTCCGCGGCAAACTCCACGGGTCTCAGTTTGGCGTGGGCTTCCTTGAAAAATCCGTCCGGGCTCAAGGTCACCTTGAATTGTCCGGCCACTTCTTTTGTGGAGGCCGAAGGGATCACCGCGGCCGCCAGGACAAGGCAGTCGGCGTCTATCCCAAGCTTCTGTCCCAGTATTTCATCGGTTACGCTGACCTTTAAAACCGGCTTTCCCGCCTCGGTGGCCGCTTCCACTTGAGGTTTGTCGTCCGGTTCCCAGCGGATGAATTTTACGTCTTGTTCAGACGCTTCCCGGTAATAATCCTCACTGAACCCATAGGTTCGCATATCCCGGAAGAGGATGTAGATATCCATTTCCGGTTTGAGTTCTTTCAGTTTCAGGGCCTGCTTGACGGAATTGCCGCAACAGATGCGCGAGCAGTAATTCCGGTCCTCGTTTCTGCACCCCACACATTGGATCATTACCAGGGTGTCGGCATTCAGGATTTTTTCGTCTTCCCTGGCGATCCGTTCTTCCAGTTCAAGCTGGGTCATGACCCGGTCGTCTTCACCACAGAGGTATTCCGTGGGTTCATAGACGTCGGCGCCCACGGCGATGACCGCGGCCCCGTGCTTGATCTCCGTCATGCCCCTGTCGGATTTTACCCGGGTTACAAAATTCCCCACGTAACCGGTGGCTTCGATGATCTCGGCATCCGTATACACATGGATCAGAGGGTTTTTATAGACCTGTTGGATGAGATCCTGCAAATAGGCCTGAACATCCAGTCCGTCCAGGGTGTAATGGAGTCTTCGGGCGATGCCGCCGAGATCCTTGGTTTTCTCCACCAGGAAAACCTCATGTTCTTCCTGGGCCGCGATGGAGAGCGCGCAGGTCATGCCGGCGATGCCGCCCCCCACCACCAATGCGGTTCTGTTCACGGGCAGATCGAATTCCTGCAACGGTTCCAGGAGAGCAGCGCGCGCAACCGACATCCTTGTGATATCCATTGCCTTTCGGGTGGCGGCTTCCTTTTCCTTGGAGTGGCACCAGGAGCAGTGCTCCCGAATGTTGGCCATGTCGTAGTAATACTGGTTAAGCCCCGCTTCCCGAAGGGTGTCCCGGAACAGGGGTTCCAGGGTTCTGGGGGAGCAGGCGGCCACCACCACGCGGTTAAGACCTTTCTCCCTGGCCATGTCAGTAATTTCCTGGGCCGAATTGGTGGCGCATGAAAAGAGCTGTTCCTGGGCGTACACCACATTGGGCAGGGTCAGGGCATATTCGACGGTTGCGGGAACATCCACCACGCTGCCGATATTGGCGCCGCAGTGACACACGAACACGCCGATCCGGGGTTCCTCCCGGGAGACATCCTTTTCCGGCGGGTATATCCTTTCCTTACTAAGGTTCCCGCGCCGGTAGTCCAGGAGTTCCCCGCACTGGGATCCGGCGCCGCTGGCGCTGAAGACGGATTCGGGAATGTCCAGGGGACCCTGGAAGGCCCCGCTCACGAAGATGCCCGGCCGGGAGGTAACCATGGGATTGGTGGGATCGGTTTTGCAGAAATTGTGGGACTCCAGTTCAATACCGAATTTGTCCGCCAGTTCATTAAAATTTTCAGGCGGATTCAATCCCACCGACAAGACCACCATGTCGAATTCTTCTTCCTTGACCCCTTCATCGGGGGTTGCATACCGGATGGTGACGTTTTTGGTTTCCGGGTCCTCTTTCACGATGGACGTGTAGCTTCTGATAAATCGAATCCCTTCAAGTTGTTCGGTTCGCTGGTAATATCGTTCGAAATCCTTGCCGAAGGATCGGATATCGTTATGGAAGATGGTGCATCGGGCCTCCGGGTCATGGTCTTTGGTTAAAATTACGTGTTTCTGGGCATAGGTGCAGCACACGCCGGAGCAGTAGCTGTTGTTCCCCTCGGTCACCCGTCTGGAACCCACGCAGCTGATCCAGGCGATTTTGTGCGGGTGCTTCARRTCCGAGGTCCGCAGTATTTCACCGCCGTAGGGACCTGTGGCGCACAGGAGCCGTTCGTAATCCATGCTGGTCACCACGTTTTGAAACTCACCGTACCGGTATTCCGGTCTCACCTTGGGGTCGAAGGGCTCGATGCCGGAAGACAAAAGAATGGCCCCCACTTTTATTTCCACCTTCTCGGGCTTTTGATGCAGATCAATGGCATCGGCCTGACACACGCTTTCGCAAATAAGGCATTTCTTCTCTTTCAGGTAAATGCAGCTTTCGTCAATATAGGCCACCAGGGGTATGGCCTGGGAGAAGTACACATGGGTGGCTTTATTTTTGCTGATGCCCTGATTGAACGGGTCCGGGTATTCCACCGGGCAATACTCCACGCAGGTGGTGCACCCCGTACACTTCTCCTCGATGATGTATCTCGGTTTTTTGATGAGGGTGATCCGGAAGTCCCCTGCTTTCCCTTCCACGCGATCCACTTCGGTATAGGTCAAAATTTCTATGTTCGGATGCCGGCCGACCTCGACCAGTTTCGGTGAAAGTATTCACATGGAGCAGTCATTGGTGGGAAAGGTCTTGTCCAGCTGGGCCATGTGGCCCCCGATGCTGGGCGCTTTCTCCACCAGATAGACTTTAAAACCCGCTGTGGCAAGATCGAGGGAGGCCTGGATACCGCTGACACCGCCCCCCACAACCATTACGTCCCCGAAATCGCTCTTGGCCATAACGCCTGCAAAGCTGTTCAATCTGTTCTTTTTCCATTGTATCCTTACCGGAGTCCTATATCGCTGATTGTACGATCTCCGTGATATCTTTGATTTCGATCTTCTCGTCCGCACCCATGGTCACCCTGCTGTCCTCAAACATGGTTATGCAGTAGGGGCAGGCCGTCACCAGCAGCTCGGCACCCACATCAACGGCCTGATCGATTCTGAGATCGCCGAAACGTTCCCCTTTTTGTGTTTCCATCCACACCCTGCCGCCGCCTCCGCCGCAGCAGAGACTGTCCATCAGGGTGTCCGGCATTTCCACGAGTTCCAGACCGCGAATTTTTTTCAGGATCTCCCGGGGTTCATCAAAAATGCCGTTATGACGGCCCAGGTAACAGGGATCATGGTAGGTGATCTTTTTTTCAACCGCCTCGGTGAGTTGGAGCCTTCCCTCATTGATCAGCTCCAATAAAAGCTCCGTCATATGGATGACTTCAAAGTTTACCATGAATTGGGGGTATTCGTTTTTGAAGGTGTGGTAACAATGGGGGGAAGAAACCACGATTTTTTTCACCCCGTTATCAATGAAGGTTTTGATGTTTTCCTTGGCCAGGCGTTTGAACAGATCCTCATCGCCGGTTTTGCGGATGCTTTCGCCGCAGCAATTCTCCTTGGCTCCCAGTATGCCGAAGTCAACGCCTGCCTGATTCAGGATTTTTGCCGTGGCCGTGGCGATCTTTTTGGCCCTGGGATCGAAACTGGGATAGCACCCGGGGAAATAGAGAATTTCCATTTCCTCGGAAAATGTTTTGACGGATTGGCCTTTTGCCCAGTCGCCGCGGTTTTTCCGTTCCTCACCCAGGGGGTTGCCTTCGCCGGTGAGGCTTCCCACCGCGGTTCGAACGGGCTTGACGGAAGCGGGAAAAACCCCGTATTCGGTGGCGACCCGTCTCAGGGCCACGCCCGATTCGATCTGTTGCACGTCCCTCGGGCACTGCTGGGGGCATCTCCCGCAGGTGGTGCAAAGCCACATCTCTTCGCTTTCAATCTCCGTGAAACCGAACGTCGCCTGCCGCACCAGCTTGCGCATGCTGAAAGATCTGACCCTGTTCCACGGGCAGACCGTATCGCATAATCCGCATTGGAAGCATCTTTTAAAGGCGTCGCCACCGCTTTCCTTGATGACGTCGATGATTTCTTTGTAGTCGGCAATATTTTCCACGGTCTTTTTAAAACCTCTTATTTTTTTAGGGCGCGATTCCCAGGTTTTCCGTCGCAATAAATTCGGATTTTCGGGTGCGGCATTCAGAGTTGTGGCTATGCTGCTTCCCCCTTTTTTGCCATGGACATGCGGGCAACGGTCTCCATGATTTTGTCCAGTCCATATTCATTGGCAAGGGCTTCCAGTCCGATCTCCATTTCCTCGGGACTTTCCTCTTCCTCCACTTCCTCTTCCCTCTCTTCATAGGTAAGGGCATCGACCAGACACCATTTGACGCACATGGGCTCGTCTTCCCCTTCGCACACGTCACATTTCAAGGGGAGACCTGAATCGGGTTCCTTGAAATCGTCTCTGGACGGGCAGGAAGCCCGGCAGAAGGCGCATTCGTCGTACTCTTTTCCGTCAATCACATACTTATCCCTGCCGGCGCATTCGCTGGATGTATACTCTCCCGCGAAAACGGGCACATAGATGTCCTTGAGCGGGTGCCGATTCACCTTTATGCGGGATCTGGCCGGGTTGTTGCTGCTGTATTTGGGGGCTGCGTGAAAGGCGGAACAGATGACCTCGCAGGCCCTGCAGCCGTTGCACTTATCCGCATCGACTTTGATGGTTTTTACGATCTTTTTCTTTTTCTCAGCCATGGCTACACCTCCTTTTCCGCTGCGGTCTCTTCGGGAGGTGTATCGCCATTGTCGTTGTAGATCCCCCTCTTTTCGAAGTCTTCGGCCACGTAATCCAACCCCAGTTCCTTAAGAGACGCCGGGGTGGGAATCCCCTGGTCGTTCCATCCCTTGTATCGGTAATAGGTGTCCAGAAGTTCTTTTTCGAGTTCGGGAAATCTCTTTTTCCAATGGTTTGCGGGTGGCGCGTCATCTTTCCTTCGCATGCCTCTTCTGATGTTGATGGCCCTCACCAGAGTCCGGTATCTTTTGGCAGCCTGTGTCAGTTTTTCTTCATCCATGTCAATGCCCGCACCCGCTGAAATGAATTTCGGGTAATTGTGGATATGATAGGGCGGTTTCAAGGGAAAGGAACTCAATCCGGCGCACATGCCGAGAGCATCGTCGATGTAATGCATTCTCTCCTGCCAGTCTACGATATCGCAACACATCTGAGACGTCGGATAAAAAGGGATCGAGTTGTCGCCGCGCAATTCCCAATCCAGGAAATATTGTTTAAACTTTTCATCGGGCACCTGGAACCAATCCTTTACAAACGCTTCTCGCTTCTCTCTCGTTGGAAACGGCGCCTGGGGGAACTGCCCTTCGATTTGTGTGATATTAATTTTTTCACCGGTGGCATACATGAGGAAATAGATGGGATTCAGCATGGAGAGTTTAAGCGGCAGTTGCTCATGTTTTTTGATGGTATTGTGGGCAAATTTCTCCGCACCCTTTCCGATCTCCTTGGCCGCCCAGTAGGTGCCGTTGGCCAGGACATCCCCGATTCCTTCCCGCTTAACTATTTTTTCCAGCAAGTAGTAGAACCTTCCCTCATTGTCTTCGGGCATACCGGGAAAATCCTTGTCGGTGAGAATCCCTTCTTCCAGAAGTTCCAGGGCAAAGGCCATGACCTGTGGGGCCGAGAAGCCGTCCACCCCGTACTCCGTGGCGCTTTGTGCAATGCCAAGGCCGAATTCCAGATCGCTCATGGCCGCCATGGTGTACGTCAGTTTGGTAAAGCATTTCATCATATAAGTGGGTTTTCCCGGCGGTGTAATGGTGGCGCCGCAGGTCATGGGGCAGTTGTAGCAACTGATCAACCGCGTCCGCATGGTCTCCATGGTCTCCATCCATTCTTTGGCGATTTCTTCGTTCCAGAAATCCTTTCTACGAAGGCGGGAGTTGCCCCACATGAAATTCTCGGTATGCCACTTCTCATCATGTACTTTCATTTCCTGAGGAGATCCCAGGCCGGTCAGAATGGCCATGACCCCTTCGACGGGGTTTTCATTCCGGAATTTTATATATTCCAGCACTTCGTTGCAAAGCTCCAGGAATTCAGCGGGTCGGGCCACACTAACGTCTTTGGTGCCGCGAACCACGATTGCCTTAACCCCTTTGTCTCCCATGACGGCGCCGATGCCGCCCCGGCTGGCGCTGGATCGCCCTTGCTCGATGGAGGCAAAATAAACCCGGTTTTCACCGGCCAGGCCGATGGCCGCCACCTGGGCCTTAGGCTCCTTCAGTTCCCGTTGAATCAGTTCCGCGGTTTCAATGGCGCCTTTCCCCTGGAGATGAGCGGCGTCCCGTATCTCTACCTTGTCATCTTTTATCCAGATGTAAACCAGGTCGGGGGACTTGCCGCGAAGGATCACCTTGTCATATCCGGCATACTTCAATTCCGGTGCCCAAAATCCCCCCATCATGGAAAATGCCATCAGTTTGGTCTGAGGCGAAATGGTGGTGATAATGGTGCGGTTACAGCCGGTTGCAGGTGTGCCACACAGAAGGCCGGCTGCGAATATCAACAGATTATCGGGAGAGAAAGCATCTACTTCAGGGGGAACCCGGTCCCACAATATTTTGGTGTTCGTCCCTAAGCCTCCCAGATAAAGTTCCGTATCTCTGGGATCGGTTTCTACCCGCTCAATGTTTCCGCGGGATAAATCAATTTCCAAATTAAACCCTGTCTCTGCGTACCTCATTTTTTCCCTCTTCCGGATGACCCGAAATCACGTCATGAATTCCGGGGTTGCAAGGCTTTTGATAATGGTCTTTTAATTTTTAGATACGATATGACTACAATATAGCTGCATCGTAACTATACGTCAAGAAAAAAAGGGTTCTATAGAACCCCTTTTGTTTTGTGGTAACAGAAACTTCGGTTTTCAAATGCACACCTTGATCATTCAGATCCCCTTGATCCTTTCAATGAGCATTTCCGCCGCCTTTTTACCCGAGAGGAGCATGCCTCCGAAGATGGGTCCCATGCGCGGGCCGCCGTATGCATTGTTGGCCGCCATGCCGGCAACGATAAGCCCCGGAAAGACTTCATTGGTGTTATTTACTGTGAATTGCTCCCCTTTTTCGGCCCACAGAGGTAGTTCCCCCATGACCTGTCCGGTTCCATTATTCAGGCGAACGCCCATTTTGCGGGTGATGGTCTTGGTGATATTAGCGGGATGGCCGGTGCCGTCAATGACTATAATTCGCATGAATGCTCAAGGGATCTACGGGAAGATCCAATTTCCGGATGGGGGACCAGTTGATGACCAGGCCGCAAACTCTTTTCTCACCATCGGCCTCTCTAAACATAACGTCTTCCACATGAACGCAGTTTATGATGCGTGTGCCCGACTGAATACAACGTGCGCTCAACATCGAGGCGGCTAGAACGGTGTCGAAGGTGAAATATCCGTTACCTTGATCTTCCAGTTCAATCCCGATCTCTCGGGCCACAGGGGTGGCATCGCTTTGCAGTACCGCCTCGTTGAACATCATGCCACCGCCCCACATTCCGCCGCCCGGTGCCAGTTTGGATTCGAACACAGCTGCTTTCAGGCCGGCTTTACCCAGGTAGTATCCCGCCGTCATATTGGCTGGGCCCGCACCCACGAGGGCTACATCCAATTCAAGGGTTGCGTTCAGTTTGCTTGTGTAGGATTTAATGATCAGTCGTGATATGGTAGTGTCGTCCAGCATAATGCGCGCCTCCTCCAAAAAAAAGAGCCACATTCAAAAGAAACGTGGCTCAGGGCTCTTTGTCTGCGGCCACATCCCTCCGCCGGTATTATCCGGATCAGGTTTGAAGGGTATAATTCTCAGCCGGTTTTCCGGCACCCCTTGCAGCGATGATGTCCCTCAACGGGACACTAAATTAGTTGGATTTTGTATATAGTATGCAACCACAATGAAGGTCAAGACGATTCTTAAGGTCCGGTCACCACCTCCACCTGGGCTTCCGCATAACCGCCGCGGCCGGAAAGTCCCTGGGTTCTGAGGCGGTTCACCAGTACGCGGGCCTTGGACCAGTCACCTCCGAGATCCGCCGGGAACTCCAGGTGGGATTCGGCGGCCACCACCCATGCCCGGTCCGTGCCGTAGGGTTCGGTCACCACCAGATCGTAGGAGCATCCGTCCTCGGGCAGGATAATGGGAACGCTGGGCCGCGGCATGGCGCCGCATTGGCCGCCGCGGGCCAATCGGCCGTTATCACCCACGGGATAAAGCAGGATGGCATTTCCCTTGGGATCCAGATCGAACAGGTAGATAAAAGCTGAGCGGTTTATACGGATGACGAATTTGATGTGTTCTCCGTTGCGGTAAAAGGGTCGGGCTTCGCCACGCGTCGTGGTCAGTTCCACCTGAAGACCTTCCTTTGAGATGGCGCCTGCAGACGGATGGGAACTGTTTTCCGGTTGTTTTCCATTTTGGATTGGGGCTTCAAGCAGGTATTGCGGAAAAAGCGCGGATGGTACATCGGCCGATGCCGCAGAGAATTGCTGTCCCTGACGATCACGAATCCGAATGCGGACTTCCACCTTTTTTTTATGAAGCCAGGCGCTCCCTTTCATTTCACCATCCGCCTTCAAAAGGTCTGCGGTGAGGCTGCTGGTTTCGCGGGGGTTGGCGGCCACCGGTCGAAAAGCACGGGTGCCCCGTGTGCGCAGGCTGGCTACGGAGAGTCCCTTCAGGGCTTCTTGTTGGTCCAGGGGGAGAAACATGCGGCTTTCAGCCAGGGCCGGCCGCATCCACCCGGCCAGGTAGGCCCCCAGATCCTCGCTGCATCGTTTCCCTCTGACTTGAAAATCGCTCATATGAAGGGTTCGGCGTGAGGGGTTTATGGCGTTGGTTTCCAGCTTTCGCACCAGATACCGTGCCCATGATTCCCGGTCCGGGGTCAGGGAGGCTTCATCGATCCTGTTCAAGGGAAGGCTCTGTGAGGCGGATGCCACCGCCTCGGGACCGCTGGACCCCAGTTTCATTACTTTGAGATCGATCCGGAGCGTCTCCCCCTCTTTATGCCAGGTCCCCTGGAGGATCATGGCGTTTTCCGTATCAGCACCCGGCAAGAGGACGCGACATCCTTTCAGCTTCATTTCCGTAATCAGTTTGCCGCGCAGCCGTATAGCCAAAGGAAGACTCAGACGGCTTTGTGATTCGTAGAGGTCGTTGGCACTGATAAGAATCGGTCGTCCTCTCAGGTTTCCTTGTTGAACCAGTCGTTCGGCCAGCATGGTGATGGCCTCGTCCAGACTTTTGGGGGAGGTTTCGGCGGTCTTGGTGGATGTATTGTCACTGAATGAGCTGTCGAGAGTTTGAAAATCTTCCTCGGCCCGGGCTGCACAAGGCGAAAGATAAAGGAGATTGACAATAAGCAATGCAAAAAGGGCAAGCGCTGTGTTCGACGAAGGTTTCTTAAACGCTTTTTTGCATCGCATCTTTTTGTCCTATGCGGGAGGCCGCCTTCACTATTTGATGATTTTCAAGAGAGCCTTAAATTCGGGTGTGCCAGCCTTTTTGAGGATCTGAAAGATAATGGTCTCGGTGGAGGTGATAGTGGCGCCCGCCTCCCGCATGAGGGAGAGGCCGATTTGCCAATTGGCCTCGGTTCTGGAATCGACCGCATGATGGGGAACGTGAACACCGTATCCGCGCTTCAGCAGGGATACGCATGTTTGCAGTATGCAGATATGGGTTTCAACGCCAGTGAGGATAATATTTTGAAGGCTCATCTTTTCAAGACAGTCGTTAAAGGCTTGCACCTCACAACAGTTGAAATCGACTTTTGTAACGGGATCATAGCCGGGAAGTGTTTCACGAATGGCCTGAAGCGTCGGCCCCAGGTGTTTGGGGTTTTGTTCGGTGACAATGACAGGCAGTTGAAAGACACGGGCCAGATCGAGGAGCTTTAGCATCCTGTCGGTCACGCGTTCCTTTTTGCCCATGACACCCATGAGCTTTTCTTGCGCATCTACGATGATGAGACCTGTATTTTCTTTATTCAATATTGAAATCGCCATGATGGGCGAGATTATATGCGGGTGCGCGCGTGCCTGTCAAGGGCTACCTTTCCCTAAAGTAAAACCCCGACAGGCGCGGCCGGGGTTTTGTAGAAAAAGCATGGAGGGAACAAATAGAAGCTTATGCGGCTTTGACCTCAATTTTTCTGGGTGCGGCCGCTTCAACCTTGGGCAGCGTCAGCCGCAGGACCCCGTCTTTCAGCTTGGCCTCGATCCTGGATTGATCGATGACATCCGAGAGGTTGAATTTCCGGTAGTAATTCCCGGTCTGGTACTCCCTCAAAATGCCCACTTCGTCAGTCGCTTCCGGTATCTCCATTTGGGTTGAAAGTGCCAGAACCCCTTCTTTCAGGTCAATGGTGAGATCTTCGGCTTTTACACCCGGCAAATCCGCCAAAAGGATCAGCGCATTGTCCGTTTCAAAAATGTCCACGGCCGGGGTGAAAACGGGGCCCGGTTTTGTTGCTTCAGCGTTGGACATAACTTCCGTTTTCTCTTTTGCCTGTAAAGCTTTTTTTTCTGATTCCGTCATTTTTTCGACCCCCTTTCAAATTTGTGATTCCCTAGGCACCTGAAACCGATATCTGTTTGGGTTTTGCTGCTTCGCTTTTGGGCAGCGTAACTTTGAGGATGCCGTCGGAAGTACCTGCCTCAACTTTGCCGGTATCAATCTGGCTCGGCAGATTCAAAATTCTGCTGAAGCTACCGGATTCCCGCTCCCGCCGGTGATATTTGGAATCGGCCTGTTCCTCGGGGATCTTTCTTTCTCCGGAAATGGAAAAGCTGTCCCCGGTTACGGAAATATCCAGCTCTTCGGCCTTGATTCCCGGAAGTTCCGCGCGGATATAGAAATTATTGGCATCTTCCGTCACGTTCATCAGTGGAAATACGCCCGCAGAAGGTTCCGTCATGCTATTGCCATAGGAACCATCAATGAGGGCATTCAATTCTCTTCTCAGCCGATCCATTTCACCCCATTGATTTCGCCAGTGCCAGGTAGGCCAGGTATTGACTCTTCTGAAAATCATGGTTTACCCTCCTTGTATTCAAGTTAAATTAACACATTGATAACAAGTGCTTATGCTAAAAATCCATTTTCAAAAAAGTAAACATCATTGTTTTTCTGTCAAGAAAAAAATTGGACGTATTTTGCATAAAATTTTTTGATCTTGAGGTCTTATGAATGCCACCTTGACTATTATGAAGTTTGTGCACATAATGCGTCGCAAAAACAGGCGCCGTTTGTGGACAACATGTGGGAATGCCAGAGAGAGGATGCACTGCTGTTTCATCAGAATCATATTTTATGGGGAGGAATTTGTGGAAGATAAGCAAATAGAAACATTTCTGCTGCTCGCGATCCGTGCATCCATGACCGCGGCTTCCGCCATTATGGACGTATATGCCGGGGCCGATTTTAATGTGGATATGAAAGCGGATGACTCACCGCTTACGGATGCCGACCGAAAATCCCATCAGATCATTGTGGATGCGCTTAAAACCACACCGGTTCCGATACTGAGCGAAGAAGGGCGGGACATTCCCTACCATGCACGAAAAAAATGGGATCGCCTTTGGATTGTGGATCCACTGGACGGCACGAAAGAATTTATCAAGCGTAATGGAGAATTCACGGTGAATATTGCGCTTGTAAAAAATGGCGCGCCGATTTTCGGGGTGATTTATGTACCGGTGCTGAACCAGCTTTTTTTCGGCGGTCGTTCTCTCGGTGCTTACGGTTGCACCCGCCCCATGGAAGCGCTGCCTGATGATTTGGATGAATTGCTGAAAGTGTGCCGTAAACTGCCGTCGGAAGTGTCTCGCAAGACCTATGTGATCATGGGCTCCCGGTCCCACGGTACGCCTGAGTTGGAAACCTTTATTGAAGAAAAGAGAAAAGAGATTGAATTGGTTGAATTTATTTCTGCAGGGAGTTCTCTTAAAATATGCCGGGTGGCGGAAGGCGCTGCGGACATCTATCCGCGGCTGGGGCCCACCATGGAGTGGGATACCGCCGCGGGTCAGGGCATCGCTGAAGGGGCGGGCAGAACCGTGACCGTATGGGAAACGGGGGAACCTCTCATGTACAACCGGGAAAACCTCCTGAATCCGTGGTTTGTGGTGCAATAGCCTGTCAATGGAATGAAGGAAGCTATGGAAAGGCATGATACCGCCCATGGCGGTACATTGGTGAATTTGATCGTCCCTGGGGAAAGAGCGGACGTCTTAAAAGAGTTGTCTCTGGATCTTGTGAGCATCACGCTTTCGGATGCCGCCCTGTGCGATCTGGAACTTTTGATGAACGGTGGTTTTTCGCCATTGACCGGTTTCATGAATCACGCCGATTATGAATCGGTCCTGGATGGAATGCGTTTGAAAGACGGTACGCTGTGGCCCATGCCCGTCTGCCTGGATGTTCCGGAAGAGGTGGCCCAGGACCTTGATGTGGGGCAGTCCGTGGCTCTTCGGGACAGTGAGGGGTTCATGTTGGCCGTCATGGGGATTGAAAGCATCTGGCCCGTGGACAAGAAACGTGAAGCCGAAATCCTGTTTGGAACCCTGGATGGTTCTCATCCTGGCGTGGACCAGCTGTTTCACAAAAAGGGTGCCTGGTACGTGGGTGGCACCGTCGAAGGCCTGCAACTGCCGCTTCACTCCGCTTTCAAACGGTACCGGCACACGCCTTTGGAGTTGCGGGCGCTTTTCACCAAACTGGGCTGGCGGCGGATTGTGGGGTTTCACACCCGGCATCCGGTGCACCGGGCACAGCTTGAGATGACTTTGAGGGCCATGGCGGAAGCCAAGGCAAGTCTTCTGCTTCATCCGGTGGCCGAACAGCCGAGGCAGAATGAGATCGATTATTTTACACGGGTTCACTGCTATCTGGATGTGGCCGGGTATTACCCGCCCAATATGATGCTGCTGAGTCTGCTGCCCCTTTCCATGAGAATGGCCGGACCCCGGGAGGCCCTCTGGCATGCCATTGTCAGAAAAAATTATGGCTGCACCCATTTCATTGTAGGTGCCGGCCATGCCGATCCCGGCACGGTTGAAGATGATAAATTATGGTATTCGGCCGATGGCGGTATCGAAATGACGAGCCGCTACGCAACTGAAATCGGCATCAAAGTGGTTTCCTTTGACCGGATGGTCTATTGGAAGGAAGAGGACATTTTTATTCCGGCCAAAGATGCGCCGGCAGGCAGCAAAACGTTTTCTCTGACCAACGATCAGTTCCAAATAAAGCTCAGGAACAGCCGGCGGATTCCCCAATGGTTTACATTCCCTGAAGTCGTGGCATCCATCCGGAACGCTTATCCGCCGAGACACCGCCAGGGGTTCACCATTTTCTGCACCGGCCTTTCAGGGGCTGGAAAATCGACCATTGCCAAAGTGCTTTACGCCCGTTTTAAAGAGATGCGAACGCGTCCGGTGACGTTGCTCGACGGGGATATTGTCCGGACGAACCTTTCCAGTGAACTGGGGTTCAGCAAGGAACATCGGGATATCAATGTGCGGCGCATCGGATTTGTAGCCAGTGAAATCACCAAGAATCGCGGTATCGCCATCTGCGCACCGATCGCCCCCTATGCCGCAACAAGGCGGCAAATTCGGGAATTAATTGAAAGTTACGGGGGATTTATCGAGGTCCACGTGGGAACCGCTTTGGAGGTGTGCGAGCAACGGGACCGAAAAGGGCTGTATGCCAAGGCCCGGGCCGGTCTCGTCAAGGGGGTGACCGGTATCGATGATCCCTACGAGGCCCCTGAAAATCCGGAGGTCTATATCGACACATTGGATATGACACCCGATGAGTCGGCTCAGGAAGTGCTGCTTTATCTGGAACGGGCCGGATATACGAAATAAAAGGAAAGAGAGTCATTTAAATGAAAGGAATTATTCTGGCAGGCGGATCAGGCACGCGTCTTTATCCGATCACCCGGGTTGTCAGCAAGCAATTGATGCCGGTTTATGACAAGCCTATGATTTATTATCCGCTCTCCGTTCTGATGCTGGCTGGCATTCGGGAGATACTGATTATTTCAACGCCCGAGGACCTGCCCCGATTCAAAGAGTTGCTGGGAGACGGCAAGGAAATCGGACTCTTTCTCTCCTATCGTGAACAACCCAAGCCCGAGGGGCTGGCCCAGGCCTTTATTATCGGAAAGAATTTCATCGGCGATGACAATGTTGCCCTCGTCCTGGGGGACAATATTTTTTTCGGTCACACTTTGTCCGCTATCCTTCAACGGGCCGCGGCCCTTGAAAGAGGCGGAATTATTTTCGGTTATCCGGTGCGGGACCCGGAGCGGTACGGGGTGGTTGATTTTGATGAGACCGGAAAGGTCATCAGCATCGAAGAAAAACCGGAAAATCCCAGAAGCAAGTATGCGGTTCCCGGGCTTTATTTCTATGACAACCAAGTGGTCGGAATCGCGGAGAATTTGAAGCCTTCCCCCCGCGGGGAACTGGAAATTACCGATGTCAACCTGGCATATCTAAAACAGGATGCACTTCATGTGGAGCTGTTGGGCCGGGGGTTTGCGTGGCTTGATACCGGGACCCATGATTCCCTGCAGCAAGCAGGTGATTTTGTCAAATCCATCCAGGATCGCCAGGGACTGAAGATCGGGTGCATCGAAGAAATTGCCTTTCGTCTGGGCCATATCGATGCCGATCAAATCAGAGCCATAGCAAAAGGGATGCTCAAGAATGAATATGGCCAATACCTGATGGAAATTATTGAAATTGAGGACCCCCTGAACCATGATACCGAAATTTACTGAAACATCGCTTGCAAGTGTCATTTTGATTGAACCCAGGGTCTTTGAGGATGACCGGGGGTTTTTTATGGAGACCTTTCATTCCGAAAAATATGCGAAGATGGGTATGTCAAAACCTTTCTTACAGGACAACCATTCCCATTCGCGGCGGGGTACTCTTCGAGGGCTTCATTATCAGCTTGAGAACCCACAAGGAAAGCTGGTTTATGTGGTAAGAGGGGAAATATTCGATGTGGCGGTGGACATTCGTGCGGGCTCCCCCGATTTCGGAAAATGGACCGGTAATCTTCTCTCCGAAAAAAACAGGCGTCAGTTGTATGTGCCCGGAGGATTTGCCCACGGTTTCTGTGTATTGAGTGAAACTGCAGATGTGATTTACAAATGTACGGACCATTACGCGCCGGGAGACGAGTATGGCGTTTTCTGGGCAGACAATGCCGTCAATATAAAATGGCCGTTGGCGCGCCCGATTCTTTCAAAAAAAGATTCGGAAAACCCTTTACTTGCGGATATTGATGATTCGCGTCTGCCGCTCTATGCGGCTTAAGCGGAATTTAACGATCTCAAAGACTTGATCCTTTGAGATTTTTTCGAGGAGACGAGATTGCACAAAAAGACAGTGGTTATTTCACTGGGCGGGTCCATTATTGTGCCTGACCGGATTGATGTGAATTTTCTTCATGAATTCAGACGGGTCATTCTGAGTCTGCCGGACGAACGGTTCATCATCATCTGCGGCGGGGGAAAGATATGCAGGCAATACCAGGACGCCGCAAAAACATTGGGAGAGATCTCGAAAGAAGACCTGGACTGGGTCGGCATACGGGCAACCCGGCTCAATGCCGAACTGGTCAGGACTTGCTTCGGTGGTGATGCCCATGGGAAGGTCATTCACGATCCCCACGCGCCCATCGATGACACCCGGCGCATTATCGTGGGCGCCGGATTTGAACCGGGAAGTTCTACGGACCTGCGCGCGGTACAACTGGCAAAACGGTTTGATGCGGCCCGCGTCATCAACATGAGCAATATCGACTATGTCTACAGCGCGGACCCCAAAAAGGATCCCGGAGCGCAAAAGATGGAAACCATTTCCTGGAAGGCCTTCAGAAAACTGGTGGGCGATACATGGGATCCCGGTATGAATATGCCCTTTGATCCCATTGCCTCGAAGGAAGCCGATGGACTTGGGCTTTCGGTGGCGATTATCGGCAATGACATGCCGAATTTTGAAAGACTTTTAAAGGGTGAATCATTCCGGGGAACCATTATCTCGTGATGGATCCCTGGATTTTTCAACTTCGGTGGAGACCGTGTCAAGCCCATGAAGATTCTCATTACCGGTGGCACCGGACAACTGGGCCGGGATTGCGAAAAAGTCCTGGCAAAAGACCAAAACGTAACCGCCGTGGGGTCAAGTGCCCTTGATGTTTCGGATCGGAAAGCCGTGGATGCCTTTATCGGGAATCTAAAGCCGGATGTGGTTCTGAATTGTGCGGCGTTCACCCGCGTGGATGACTGTGAAACCCAAAAAGAACCGGCCTGGAAAATCAATGTGGTGGGACCTAAGAATCTGGCGACGGCCGCCCGGGCATCGGGGTCAAGATTGGTCCATATTTCCACGGACTATGTGTTTGACGGGAGAAAACCGATTCCTGAATATTATACGGAAAGTGACAGGCCGCATCCCACATCCTATTACGGTTTTTCAAAGCTTGAAGGGGAAAAAGCGGTTGCTCTGGCAACGGACCGATACACGATATTGAGAACCGCCTGGCTTTATGGGGCTTTTGGACGGAATTTTCTGAAAACCATGCTGAAGCTTGCGGTGGGTGATCCCCAAAGGGAAATCAAAGTGGTTCATGATCAGTTCGGGTCTCCCACCTGGTCATATATGCTGGCGGTGCAGATTAAAAGGGTCATATTAGCGGATGTGAGCGGTCTTTTTCATGCCACATCGGAGGGTTACTGTACCTGGTATGACCTGGCCAAAACGTTTCTCCATGAAATGGAGGTCCCCGCCGCCGTTGTTCCCTGCACCACCCGCGACTATCCTACGCCGGCCAAAAGACCCGCCAATTCAATTCTGGAAAATCGGCGGTTGAAGGATGAAGGCTTGAATATCATGCAGGACTGGCGAGTGGATCTGATCCAATTTGTAAGGAGGTTCAAGGATCATCTGCTCGGTGAGGTGAAATGATGGAAAATTTGCTGATCACCGGTGGATGTGGTTTTATTGGAAGCAATTTCATTCACTATCTTCTGGATGAAAGCGATTTCACCGGACGTATCATTAATGTGGACAGTCTGACCTATGCGGGGAACCCCGAAAATCTTCTGGAGATAGAAGAACGGTACGGTGATTGTTACGTCTTTATTAAGGCGGATATTTGCCACAAGGAACGCATGGCCGCTCTTTTTGAAGAATACGATGTGGATTCAGTCTGCCATTTTGCCGCCGAAAGCCATGTGGACCGGTCCATTGTGGAGCCCGGCGCCTTTATTCAAACCAATATCGTCGGGACTTTCAATCTGCTGGAAGCGTCCCGGAAGCATCAAGCAAAACTGAAACGCTTTCACCATGTGAGTACCGACGAAGTGTTCGGGAGTCTTGGCCCGGAAGGCCTGTTTACCGAAACGACCCCCTACCGACCCAACAGCCCTTATTCCGCGTCCAAAGCTTCTTCGGATCATCTGGTGCGCGCCTATCATGAAACCTACGGACTCCCCATTACCATCAGCAATTGTTCCAATAATTACGGCCCGTTTCAGTTTCCGGAAAAACTGATTCCCTTGATGATTCTAAATGCCATGGAGGATAGGCCCCTTCCCATATACGGGGACGGTCTCAATGTGAGGGACTGGCTTTACGTTGGGGACCACTGCAAAGCGGTCTGGGCCATTATGAAAAGGGGCAGGAGAGGGGAGACCTATAATATCGGCGGCAATCACGAGATGGAAAATATCCGTATTGTGGAAACCATCTGCGATCTGATCGACGATCTTCCGGAGATGAAGCATAAGCCTTCCAGGCGAACGCTGATTAACTTTGTAAAAGACCGCCTTGGCCACGACCGTCGATATGCCATTGATGCGGGAAAGCTGCAAAAGGAACTGGAATGGTCCCCAGAAGAATCCTTTCAGTCGGGAATCAAAAAGACCCTCGGATGGTACCTGGAACATCCCTCATGGATTGAACGTATCAGGACCGGCGCCTATCAGGACTGGATCCTGGAACACTATCGTTAACTGACAGTATGGTCGGTCTGTCCGGCCATCCGCTCTGCTTTCCCTCTACGGCCTTTCGGTTTTATCCCTTTACCAGCTTTGCCAGGGATTCCAGTTTTTCCTTTATTTCCTTCAGCTGAGTTGAAGCGGACGCCACGTTGTTATTTCGAAGCTCGGCCTCGATGGTTTTTGCAAGCTCGTATATGTCCATAATGCCGAGATTCCCGGAAGCGCCTTTTATGGAGTGAGCCGCTTTGGCGGCGGTATCCGTATCGCCTTCCTTGATGGCCGATTCAATTTTGTCCAGATCCGCCATGCCCGTATCCACCAGAAGGTCTGCCAACTCCAGATATTCCTCTTCTTCCAGCCCGAGGTTTTCCGCCAGTGCTTTAATATCCATTATTTCTCCTTATTTTGGTCTGTTTACGCTTTCGTTAGGTCCAGAAAAGGAATTGGGTTTGGTTAATCCTTGCTTTTCATCCGCTCCAGGCAGTGCCTGCGAACCGCCACGGTGGCGCTGGAGATGCAGTTGAGGGTAAATTCAATCATGTCCCTGAGCGTATTGCTCAGTTGGTCGTATTCGCTCTGCAGCGATTCGGGGTCAAGGGGGGCTGCTTTCAAGTCTTGTGAAAAACAGACGGAGGCTGCAAAAGGTTCGTGCCCTAATTCAAGGAATGGAAGCGGGCCGAAAAAATCATCCGGGGCCAGATTGATGAGGGTAAAGGGCCGGTTCTTCATATCTTCAACGACGGTCGCGTGTCCTTTCGAAATCATGAAAGGGCTATCAATCCGTTTTCCCCCGCTGAACTCCTCTTTAGAGCCGACCAAAGATTGTTCGCTGACATGTATCCCCGAGTAAATCTCTGAAAGCCTTTCGGTAATTTCTCTCAGCCGGTTGTCGAGACTCAGAAGAATGGTCCTGAACTCATCCGAAAGACTGGAATATTCAGCATAGAGAGGATCAAGGTCCAGGACACCCAGCCGAATGGTCTCTGTCGCAGTAAAAGTGGCGATACGGCGCCGGCCCATGGCCATCATCGATGAGATGTTGCCGATGAAACCGCCTTGCCCGACCCTTAAAATTCTGGTGGGACCGGCAATGGTATTTTTTGACATTTCGGCTGTTCCGTTGAGTACCACCCATATCCAGTTTCCGAATTCTCCTTCCTCAATGATTGTTGTTCCCTTTGAAAATTCTTCCTCTTCCACCATAAATGCGTAATGGGTGATGGGCTTTTTGATTAATGGGACTCGGGTTGAAGCGTCCGCCCGACCGGATTGGGCTTTTTCCTTCGATCCGGGACCCAATCGTTTAATAATGCCTTCATCCAGCATGCGAAGACCGTCCAGAACGATCTCCATCTGACCCCTGTGAATGATTCTTTCTCCGTCAATCTTTTCCTGGCTGAATTGGAACCGGCCGGTTGTCCAGCCGAAAAGGGCATAGAGCGCCTCAAGGCCGCGCAGGGAAGTGTAAGTGGCATGAATGGGTGAGCCTTGGAGAAAAATGACAGATGCCGGTCCCATGGCATGCGGGTTTGTGAGTTCAAGGATTCCGGTACTGTTATTGGTTGCAATTAATTGCAGCAAGTCGGGAATGCCCAAGAAACGAAGGTTCCCCGAAAAGACCACATTTTGATCCATGTCAGTTCCTTACTATCCGGATGGTACAGACACCCATAATTTCCCATTATAACATATTGTTGAGGTTCGTACCACAGATTAGAAAGCGTATCGGGTCTTCCGTTTCAATATGGTGGAGAGAACCCCATTTCCGTGATCCGAAATTTAATCCCTGATTCTTGCGTAGACCCTCATGGGTAGAATCAATCCGAAAAAAGGCACCATGTAGATGGCGGCCAGTGTGGGCTCAAGGGGGCCGAAGAACTCCGCGGCAAAAACCAGTATCAATACGTTGTTGACGTTGCCGATGGTGATGACGGCGGACAGCTGTTTTTTGACGGATGATTTCAAAAGACCTGCCAGTCCGGCCAAAAAGTATATCCCGCCAAGGGCAAATGCCGCCAGCCCTGCTTTGACGATGATGGCCGGGTGTTTGTAGAAGAAAGCGCTGTATTTTGAAAAAACGGCCAGATTGATTAAGGCAAACACTGCCAGCGACATGGGATAACGGTGTTTCATTAAGCCACCCACAATCTTCGGCCACAAACGTTTCAGGGTTTCTCCCATGATCACCGGTACAACGATGACCAGAAGCAGCATGCGCATCATGTGCAGCAGGGAGAGGGTCATCTCCTGCTCCAGCAGAATTTTCACCAGCATCGGCAGGGTGAAGGGAACCGCAAAGGATGTGATTACCACCATCACCAGGACCAGCGGTCCGTCGGCATCCACCAGGCCGGAGATGAAGGGCGCCACAACACCGGTGGAAACGCCGGTCAACAGCAGTGCCCCGATGGCATAGGCGGGGGCGACCTGAATAAAAAGGAAATAAACCATGATCGGCAGCAGAATCATTTTGAAGCAGGCCAGCCAGATTACCGTTGAACCATTGTTTCGAATGAGTTGCCGGATGTCGTTCAGTTCAATGGGCAGAAAACTCAAAAACAGGAGGAACATCATGAGAAACAGAGGGTAGGGCTGAAAAATCGACGCCGGTTCAGGAAAAAGAATGCCGGTGAGCATGGATGAAAAGATGACCAGGAGCAGTATGAGATCATTCAGTCTGAACACGATTGGTCATGGCCTTCGGCAGGTCTTGTGAAAATGATACTGTATTGATCTTCATATCCCGCAAAACAGGCCCGGCAAGTTTTTCCGTCTTCTTGCGCCCGCTCATCGGGTTCTTTTTCCTGAGAGGGAAGCGGTTCAACGTGCACCTGAAATCCCAACTCTCTGTACATTTCAACCGCTTCGGTGAGCCGGGGTTCGGAAGCGGCGAACCGCCTTTGCCAACCTTGGTTTTCCAAAGTTTCGGTGATGGTTTTTTCACTTGTCATTTTTTTAATAGAAGCGTCACGCGAATCCGTCGGGCCGTAAAGAAGATAACGACGCTCAATACGTCGCAATTTTACGACGTCGCGTGAGAAATGCTTTTCCTTTCTACAAAAATAAGCGTCTTTCCGGCAAGCGCCAGCAAAGAAGAATCCGTTGATGCAGACGCGTTTAAGCATCTCGGGAGTGAACGCCGGTTGATGGTGAATCCGGGCGTGTCAATTTCGTTTTTTTGTGAAGGGTGAGGGTGGTCCTCTAGGGATTCTACCTCGCAACCGTCACAAAGATCCAGGGCATAATCCATTACCTGCCGATCCAGCGTCAGCAAATTAGCGTCCGCAGGTATGACGGTGCCGAAAAGGCCGAACCAGGCCTCAAGTATCAATTCCAGGTGGCGCTCCGTCACATAGGGATAGGACTCGCACATCGGAAGATCCTTAAATATGTCGGGGACTTCTTCCCCTTTGGCAAGGGCTTCCGCCAGAGGGGATTTGGTTGCCGTTACCTTTCTTAAGAGTTCCTGGGATGTTTCACGTGCCTGTTCCAGGTTTCGAGCCAGGTGAAGCATGAGATGCCATTTAAGGGCATTGTTTACTGCCGGATCATCCGCATCTTTTCCGGCTTCACGAATGGCCTTTCGAATGGCCCAAGTTTCATCCCCTGTCTGGCCGGTGGAAAAAGAACTCGAACGGTTTTTGCCCTGGTTTTCCATCATCCAAATCCGGTATTCGGAAAGGAGATGGTGAAAATCCTTTCTTGGTTTCAGGTGTTCCGGGGGAAAACAGACTTTCAGTTTTTCTTTTTCCACAAAACTTGAGGAAATCGTCGATTCCGTGAACCAGGGCTGACACAGGACCAGGGAGCCGAAGGTTTCGCAAAGGCGTTCGAGTAGATTGCTTTCAATGCATGTGTGCGGAAAAAAAACGGTGGAAGGCAAGGGCTTTTAATCCTCCTTCAGTTCAACGATGTCTTCGTAGTAATCCAGGGCACCCGGATTGCTCAGCGCATCTTTGTTAAGAACCGGTTGTCCTTCAATGGTTTTCTTTACAGCCAGTTCCACCTTCTTCATGTTCAGGGTGTAGGGAATGTCCGGTACGGCAACGATTTTGGCCGGTACATGGCGCGGAGAGGCATGGGTTCTCAATGTCGTTTTGATCTGCTTTTTCAGATCCTCGGTCAGTTCATGGCCTTCCGCCATTTTGACGAAAAGCACCACCCGGACATCATTCTTCCAATTTTGGCCCACCACCAGGCAGTCGGCGATTTCAGGGATCTGCTCCACCTGGCGGTATATTTCAGCGGTCCCGATACGGACACCCCCGGGATTCAGGGTGGCATCTGAACGCCCATAAATAACCACGCCTCCCCGGTTATTGATTTCAATGTAATCGCCGTGTCGCCAGACATTGGGATAAACGTCAAAATAGGCGGCATGATATCGTTCACCGTTGGGATCGTCCCAGAAATAGATGGGCATGCAGGGGGCCGGAGCCGTGCACACCAGTTCACCCTGCTGGTTGATGACCGGTTTTCCGTTAATATCGAATGCTTCCACCTTCATGGCCAGCTGTCGGCACTGAAGCTCGCCGGCATAAACAGGACCCATGGGGTTTCCGCCGGCAAAACAGCCATTGATGTCAGAGCCGCCCGATATGGAGGCCAGTTGCAGATCGCTTTTCACTTCATCATAGATGAATTCAAAGCCTTCCTCGGAAAGAGGTGACCCGGTGGACATGACGGCCTTCAGGGGTGACAGGTCATATTCCTTACCGGGTTTTACGCCGGCATTCTGCAGAGCTGCGATATAGCCGGCACTGGTGCCGAAAATATTAATCTTTTCATCCTGGGCCATTTTCCAAAGGGCGCCCGGTTCGGGATGAAACGGATTGCCGTCAAAAAGGACGAGGGTGGCTCCCACGCTGAGCGAGCTGGTAAGCCAGTTCCACATCATCCACCCGCAGGTCGTAAAATAGAAAATGGTGTCTTCACGCTTCAGGTCTGCATGAAGCAAGAGCTCTTTCATGTGGTGGATCAGAATGCCGCCGGCGCTCTGAACCATGCACTTGGGCAGGCCCGTGGTGCCGGAGGTGAACATGATGTAAAGGGGGTGGTCGGCGGGAAGTTGCTCAAACGAAATATCGCCGGGCGCATACCGGTCTTTGATGTCATCGTAGCAAACGGCATTTGGAACATGGCCGATTTCGGGGTCTTTTTGGACATAGGGGGCCACAATGACCTTTTCGATGGAGGGCAAATCTTTTAATATGTCGGCCACTCGTCCCAGGGAATCGAAATTTTTGCCCTTGAAAAGGTATCCGTCGGCGGTAAAAAGAACTTTCGGTTTGATTTGTCCGAAGCGGTCCAGCACCCCTTTGATGCCGAAATCCGGTGAGCATGAGGACCAGGTGGCGCCGAGGCTGGTGGCTGCCAGCATGGCGATGGTGGTTTGGGGCATGTTGGGCATGAAACCCGCCACGCGATCACTGGGACCCACCCCCAGTTCCTTCAGGTATTGCGCCAGTTGTGAGACTTCATCATAAAGCTCCCCATAGGTCATTTGGGTGCTGTCACGGCTCTCCCCCTTGAAGATGAGGGCAACGTGGCCGTCCCGGTATCGGAGCAGGTTTTCCGCGAAATTGAGCTTTGCCCCCTGAAACCATTTGGCGCCGGGCATCTTTGAAAGGTCGTCCACGATGTGCTCATAAGGCGCCGAGGCTTTAATTTCCGCAAAATCCCACATGGTCGCCCAGAAATCCGGAATATTGTCAATGGACCACTGGTAAAGCTGGGCGTAATCTTCAAAATTCTTGTTGTATTTCTTATTGATGAGCCCCATGAATCTGTAAATGTTGGTACTTTTGATCCTCTCTTCCGATGGTTGCCATAACAGTTTCCCCATTTTTTACTCCTCTCGCCGTTCTGACGTTATAAAAACCTGCGCCAAAAATTTTGTCTTTTTGTATACCACCAATGTTGCCGGTTTTCAAAAAAAACCGGCAACTATTGTGAATATTGCGTTGCGCCACCATTAAGTGACGCCAGCGCCAGGAAAAGGGCGTGGGTCCCTGAATGGGCGTGCCCCTGGGCTTTAACCGCCACATAGAGTTGTTGCACAAGGGCCAGCCCAGGCAGAGAGAGCCCGATTATCTCGGCTTCCTTAAGTGCAATTCCCATGTCTTTGATGAAATGCTCAACCAGAAAACCGGGATCAAAATCGCCTTTAACAATTCGTGGGCCCAGATTGCTCACGGACCATGATCCGGCGGCGCCGGTTTCCACAATGTCAATGACCTGCTGCATGTCCAGTCCCTGGCGGTGCGCGTAGAGAAGGGCCTCGCAGACGCCGATCATGGTTCCCGCCACCAGGATTTGGTTGGCCATTTTGGTGTGTTGTCCACTGCCGGCCTCCCCCATATAGCCGATATTGCTTCCCATGATTTCAAAGAGCGGCAGTACGGTGTCGTAAACGTCTTTTTTTCCGCCGACCATAATTGCCAGTTTTGCTTCCCGGGCACCAATGTCACCCCCCGAAACCGGCGCGTCAAGGCTGTCGATGCCCAGTTTTGCCGCTTCGTCATGGATGATTCGCGCAAGGCTCGGCTGACTGGTGGTCATATCGACAATAATTCTGCACGTTGCCTTCGGATGAAGGATGCCTGTTTTCCCCATGAAGATATTCTGAACATCCTTTGGATGCCCCACAATGGAAAATACGATCTCCGCATGGGAGGCCACTTCCGCCGGAGAATCATACCATTTGGCGCCATTGTCCAGGAGTGCTTGGGCCCGCTTTTTGGAGCGCGTGAAGACCAACATGTCATGTCCGGCCTTCTGAAGGTGTCCCGCCATGGATGCGCCCATGACACCCGTGCCGATCCAGCCTATTTTCATCTTCAAGCTCCTAAATTGTGACATATTTCCTGACGTTCCACAGTGTGTTACCTGTCATATAAACTCAAGCCTTTAAAGTCAAATACTCTATTCCCTCGTTTACACAGATTTTAAATTTAGCATGGCTATTTTAAAACTAAAGTTTCACCGTTTTTGAACATTTTCCAATTTTTCCAGCCAGTTCCGCGCATTTTTTTTATTATGCGCAGAGAATTTTGGCACGAAAAATGAAAATTTTTTCAATTTTTATGCCAATAAATTCAACTAGTTATTTAACTTTTTACCCTTGAAATTCGCTCCATCTCGTGATAGGATTCGATAACAACTTATTGATATTCCATCGGAAAGGAGCTTGGCAACATGTTTATTCTAAACGATATCTTAAAGCCTCTACAAAATGCTTTTTCTTCCACCAATCTCGGCAGGGAACGAGCACACTGGTTCTCTTATGCCATCCTGGCTTTCATCATCCCTTTCACTTCATCTATCTCTTCAAACGTGTTGCGTTGCCTCAATACCTTGTTTGGGCTCAACATTAACAAACGTCGATTCTACACCTTTATGGCTTCCAACAAAATACCATGGCATAACCTATGGGCCGCCTTATGGCACCTCATTCCTGACCCCTTGTCCGATGGGCGACTTATGATCGCATTAGATGATTTCATCAATCCAAAGACAGGTCGCAACATCTTCGGATGTTCTCATATCTTCGATCATGCCGCAAAGGACAATCAATCCAAATATCCATGGGCACAGAATGTGGTTCTTATTGGTCTGTTAAAGGTCATCAAAGGACGATGGGCTTGTCTCCCCCTTTCACAGCGATTTTATTTGCCCCAAAAGGCCATAAATGCCAAATCGGACAATATGAGGGTTGCCGGAAAGGTCGTTTCTTTCCAAACCAAACTCCAACAAGCTGTCGAGATGGTAATTCAGGTAGCTCAACACTTTGCCGGCGTTGACATAATAATCGTTTGTGACAGCTGGTTCGGAAATAACGGCCTGTTCAAACCCCTCCGCACTAAACTCGGAAATTTTGTTCATTTGCTTTCAAGATTACGTTCCAATACCGTACTGTACTCCATCCCCAAGATCGGTTCTTCCAAAAAGCCGGGAAGACCCAAAAAATATGGCAGCAGGTTGGGTTCGTGCGCTGAAATGGCGGCGGCATTCATGGCGTACGCTTCAACCTATCACGTCTTCCTGTACGGAAAATACCGTGAAGTCAACGCATACTCCCAAATCGTTATGCTCAAAACACTCAAGTGCCCTGTCCGGGTTGTCTGGGTCTTTCGAAAAACACAGTGGATCGCAATCTTCTCCACGGACTTGAAGCTGTCGGTTGAGCAAATTATCGAGTATTATGGGGCCAGGTGGAAAATCGAGTCGGGTTTCAAGGAGATCAAGCAAGACATTGGAAGCAGCAAAAGCCAAACCCGCAATGCACAGGCAGTGATCAATCACATCAATTTTTCCATAATGGCCGCAACAATCATTTGGATCTATGGTTCACGGCTCGAAAACATTCCCGAACGCAGGCACAAGGTCAAGGGTCGCAACAGTTTCGCCTTTTCCGACCTGAGACATATCATCGCTAAGTCCGCATTGAGCGATGATTTTCATGCCGTTTGCAACCAAGACAACAAACTGCCCCGAAAATCTTTCCTGGAGGCGTTGCTGCGCATGGTCGGCTGATCAAGCCGGGGGCATTTTCTGTGAAACTTCAGTTTTAAAAGTCACGTACAGAAATAGCGATGACAACAGATATGCGATTGTGTTCACCATGCAGCATGGACATGTTGAAGGGAGTTTTGAAGATAGCGAAGAAGAAGGAAAATTACCGGGCATGGCCGGAAGCCGCAAGCTCTTCTCTGATGATTTTGCGAAGCGTTTCTTCAAGCCTGTTTTGTCCTATGGAATTAGTATTTATGACCTTCCTCAGGGTTTCGTTGATAAGGGTCTGGTAGCCCCGTTTTCCGGCTTTGGCCTTAAAATAACTGATAACGCTGGAATCAAGCATGATAGTGATCCGTTTCGAAACGTCAACCGAAAATTGACCCCTTGCGTCAACCGAAAATTGACCCCTCTATGATTTAATAGTTTTGCATTTATCCATATTCTGGTACGCTGTTTTCACCTGCTCGGAGGATAGGGCAACTGCTGGGAAGCAACCCGAGCGCCGAAGCAGGTGACGTAGGCATGGGGCCGTACTCGATAGTACGGCCCTTTCCTCATGTCTATAATGCGTTAAATCCCGGGGGTTTGGGGGCTGGCCCCCATTTAAATCAGTCAAACATTCCTTCAAGTCGCCAAATATTTTTGAATTAAGCTATTTATATGGTTTACAGCAACGATTCGCGGAGTTGGGTTAAGTTATTTGCTTCAACAACTCCAGTGCTTTCTCCTGACTTTTCCCAATTTCAGACCGCGATACGTCACCAATTAGAATCGGATAAGTATATCCGGTTTCTTGGACCAGGAGTCCGCCGAACGCATCTGCGATCCTGTAAATATAGTAATCCTCAAGGTCCTCAAACCAGGTGGTGTTTTCATCTGTAAACTCAAAACTGACTGTTTCCAGCCTGCCCTTTAACGTATTGTATATAGTGATTTCTTTCATTTGGGGCTCCTTTTCAATGTTTCCTTTAAACGGTAACTGTCCCAGTCGCAATTGATGATGTGGGCCTTATGCGTTACCCGATCCAGCAGCGCTGCCGTCATACTGGGATCACCAAATATTTCCGTCCAGTCTCCAAATCCCTTATTGGTGGTTATGATGACGGATTTTCTTTCGTGACGTTCCGCCAATATTTGGAAAATCAGCTGTGCCCCTTCCTTGGAAAAAGGAATGTATCCCAGTTCATCAATAATGAGCAGTCCGTAAGAGGCATACCGTTTGACTGCTCGGCCTAACTGTTTTTCATCTCTGGCTTCAATAAGTTCATTGGCTAGGCCGCAGCCGGTGACAAAACGGGACCTGATTCCCTGCTTGCAAGCCTCCATGCCCAAAGCTGTGGATAGGTGCGTTTTCCCGGCGCCGCTTTTCCCAGCAAAAATTATATTGCGGCTTTTTTTCACGTAATCGCAATTGGCAAGCTCCTTCATGAGCCGGACGTCCAGTCCGGGAGCTGCATCAAAATCGAATGTTTCCATTGGCTTTAAGATGGGGAATTTGGCCTCCTGCAGTCGCCTTTTGCGGCCATTCTCCTGTCGGGTCTGAACTTCGGCCTCACTCAGATTTAAAAGGAATTCCTCATAACTCAGGCTCTCCTGATTCGCTTGACGGATCACGCCCTCCAGCTCACGGAGCATCGTGGACAGTTTCAATTTTTTGAGATTCTCAATTAAGAGTGCTTTCATACCGGCGTTCATCGTCCACCTCCGATCTGTCCGTAAATGGATACGTCCGGAGCCGGAAAGGTCTGCCAGTTTTCCAGGGCTGAAAACGATTGATCCCTGCCACATTCTCTATGGATTAAGATGTGTTTAACGGCCTGGCTGGAGCCCGCCCCCGATGATAGCGCCGTCTCAACTGCCGATTCGATGGCTTCGGCAGAGTGGCCTTTGTAGAGCATCAAAACCAGAATGAACTCCTTGACACCTTTGGTATATCCCTGCTTTTGGCAGAATTTATCCAAAAGCCGTTCCAGACAAACAGGCCAGTTCGAACGCCATTGCCTGATAACACGGGCTGATTCAAATGCCTGGGGCCGCTTTAAAATCAGTTCAAGATAATGCTCAGGGAGAAGACTCCATTTGTTGTTCCCAAAAAGTCGCCCATGTGATGCGATTTTTTTGCTTCCGTAAAATATCTCCACCTCATCCACATATAAAACCACACGGACTTTACAATAGGCATACGCTGTTGGGACCGAATATCGATTCTTATCCACCATGACCGTGGAGTATTTATCCACCTTGCAGCCTGCGGTTTCAAGGTTGCTGAACTGGATGTCCGGCAGGGACAACAGATCCCCCTTTTCCTTCTCATACAGTTCATTGACCGTGTGCTCCCTGCCGTCAATTTGATGACCGCCATAGGAAAGACAATCTTTGAGAAGTCTTTGGTTCAGTTCTTCCAGGGAATCGGACTTTGGAACAGGAACCATGTAGTTGCGTCGTGCATATCCCACCAAACCCTCGACACCGCCTTTTTCATGACCTTGACCCCGATTGCAGAACCGGGGCTCAAAATTGTAGTACCCCCGGAACTTGTCATACGACTCCTGGAGAACACGATTTTTCCCACGCAGTATCTTTTGGACCGCGGTTGTTAGGTTGTCATAGATTAGGACAGGAAAAACACCGCCAAAAAATGAGAACCCTTTTATATGACCGTCAAAAAAGGCCTGTTGCCGCTCGCAGGGATAACACCGAACCAAATGCTTTCCGGAAAATTTGGATCGCATGCAAAAGAGTTTCAGCCGTGTTTCGACACCCCCTAAAATGGCAATGCAGTTTCCCCAGTCCACCTCGGCTTCGACGCCGGTCTGTGGATCTGATGGTATAAATACCTCACGACCACTAACGCCCAATCTCAATTTTGCCTCGCGAACATATCGCCGGACAGTTGTCTCAGATCCTTGAAAAGCATGCTCCTGTTTGAGACGATTAAAAACCCGCACCGCCGTATGCCGCTGCTTTTTGGGACGATCCTTATCATCCTTCAACCATCGGTCGATGGTTCTAATATAGGGGGCCAAAACAGGGTATGCTTGTCCAATCCTTGGCTTATAACCGCTGTATTCTCCCCGAAGAACCTTCTTAACTGTATTTTTGGAATGTCCCGTCTCCCGGGCAATTTGTTTTATGGCTTTGCCATAAACCCTATGTGCCGTCCGTATGTAGCTGTATTGATCCACCGTGAGCATTCTCCTTTCTGCCTCCAGCATAGGATTGATATTTAGCAATCCTTCTTACCAGAGGTCCACTCAGGGGGGTCAATTTTAGGTTGTCGTTTTGGCCTTTAGGGGGTCAGTTTTAGGTTAGCGAAACCATCCGTTGTTTTTTTTGGGCGGGTTTAAGGCCTTCGCGGTAGACTGCCCGATCAAAATCCGCCTGTGTCACTTCCGGGTATTCATCCATAGATGTTTTCGAAATAGAGTTTTTGCTCATGTTTATTTGCCCTCCGCACTTTTAATATGCATATAAAAATACATATAGTCAAGAGTGATTTAAAAACCCATGCAAGAAAATGTTTGACGACCGTATCCTTCGATTTTACAGCATAGAGCCATCGAAACCAATTTTTGCTTGACAAAATTGTTGTACAACATTATTGTTGTGCAACAATGAATATGGTTGATTGGCGAGGGAGGGAGCCATGGCAGAACTTTCGGATGCTGACCTAAAGTTTATTCTGGAAAAATTACCGCCACCCTATAATACAAAGGGAAGGTATAGGGAATATTTTCTATCCAAGATTCAATATCATCAGACATTATGTTCTCTGGTTATTGCGGAAGTAGAAAATATTCTAACACCTTTAAAGAATAAGTATCACTATAGATTTTTGGCTCATACGACGTTTCCGCGTGCTCATGCGTGGGCTGCAAAAAGGACATTGATCAATGACGGCAGCAATGCTTTTCCTCTCCGGCGTACGTTATGGACAAACTCAAAAAAACTCAGATAAAGTGGTAAGTTTTCTTGAGACACGCCGCGATGTGGTCGCAGCCAAGATCGTAGAAGCGACCAAAAGCCCTCAATTGTATTGACATGAACTTCACAGAAGCCATCGCCGTCTTCATCTCTGGCATATTCTCCCTTAGAAGCTGTCCGAAAATAACTTGAACAATTTTGAAATTCACAGATTTGAAGATTAGCCGTCAATTCAAGAATATTGTTCTTGTTAATCACGGACAGTTCCTTACCATGACAAACAGTCTTATGGGTATAGCCCCAGTCAGTGAGATGATTGTAAATGCTGTACTCATCTGTATTCACCAAGGTTCCTGGTGTTATAACAGACCGCAAAATCGGTTCGATGGTTTTTTGTTTAACGTCTGGAAGCATAAAAATGGCGACATCCCCGGAACGTTCAATGATTCCGAGGACAGGAGGTTTTTCTTTTTCAAGAGTTCCTCGGCCCGGAGCACCCTTGAGCGCTCTGCACCGTGGTGCTCGCCCTTTCTGACGAACTTTTTCCGGATGCCCTTTATGCCCTGCAATTACGTATACTTCGTCGCACTCTACTACCCCACTGACTTTACATCCCGGCTTCCTTGCAGCGATTTCGCTCCGAAGCAAAATAGTCATCCTATGGGCGACATCCGGATTAAGGTCCAGCTCCGCGGCGATTTGCCTGTTGGATAGGTTTAGTCCCATGAGGTATAACATGACGATCCATACTCTGATGGGATGGTGTTTTCTTGCCAGAATGGTACCCGTAAAATCGTTGAAACGGCAACCGCAGTTATTGCATTTATAGTTCCGACAAAGCGGAGCATTACGTTTGTGACCGTTCTTTTTGACCCGGTTTGAGGTACATTTTGGACAACAAATACCACATGGCCACTTCTTTTCTCTGAGATTCGTAGCACTTAGCGGGGTCGATGAGTCAAGGATCCATCTCCGGATTGTAGACGATTTTGTGGTCATGGCTATCTGCATATTTAAGTGGACAGAAAGCCATCTTATTTATACCAAATCTGAAGAAATTCCCAGCGAAAATGACTTTTTCAATCAAATTATTTACAGCACGGGAAATCGTCGTATGAGCCTCCTGGTTTATGAGAAAAGGAGATTAGAACCTGATAAGGATGAAAAAAATTTCCCAGACTTTCTGGATTCAAAAATGTTTGCAATGTCGGAACTTCTTTATGTTGCGGACAATTATTTTGATGAGTTGAGAACCACGAGGGAAGAATCAATAGATGGTGAGGGGACGTTATGAGATTACGAGATGAAAAACAGAAAACTGGTCATCTTATTTCCATTATTAACAGGAAAAATCGTCGCGATAATTTTTCACTGTTTTTCCCGGTGAAAGATCTGGACCAATTTGATTCTTTGCTTGAAATCACGAACGGCTTTAAGAAATGTACCGAAGCTCACGCTGAAGGCTATGAATGTGCAAATTTTTCCATAGTGGACATCGGAAATGTCAGTACTCTGTCCACTCCTATGAAACTCCCAAACACCCCAGGCACCTCATTAAGCAGCTAAGGGCTCGACTTTATAGCCCATATCCTTGACTGAAGTTTGACAGTTGCCCCAAAAAATGGGCGCCCAAAAGCAGATAAGTACCTGATATTAAGACTTCCGGTTTCAAATTGAGCTCAAAAAGGTAGTGCCACAGAAATCAATTTGTTGTGCGGCCGGGCAAGGTCGCATATTTTAGCGGGTGTGAATCCCGCCCCGGAAGGCTGGCCAGCCACTGGGTAGTGAGTCCTTGGATCGACGGGAGTAATCCCCGAGATTAAGCGTAGGACAGCGAGACGATAGGCCGTAAGCCATAAGGTTGAAGGGATTGAGCCTCGAAAGGATTAGTTGAGAGGGACGACGTTTTAACTTTGACGGAAGTCAAAATGACCATTGGCGAATGGCAAGTCAATGGCGCCTCTCCGGGGTCTGAGACCATGGCATGTCGGACATTGCGAATATGCGGCAACCCGGGAGGTTCTCTGCGCTCTTGCTTAAAAGCGAGTATGCCGGCCAACCGATAATAAAGGGAGAATGGCAAACGGGGCAGGGGAAGTCGGATGGCGTCGTAGTACCTGAGAAGGCGGGTAACTCCGCTGGAGGAAAGGACGTCACATGAGTAACAGTGTTGCGAGGACACATCATCTATGCTCAGAAATAGAGAAATGGTGGAAACGAAATTACAACGCATAGCGGAGAAGCCCGCAAAGAAGATGAATGCCGATTCACCAGTCTGTTTCATCTGATGAACGAGGAGATGTTGCGGGAATGTTTCCAGGAGCTGCGCAAAGACGCAGCATCTGGCATTGATAAGGTTACCAAGAAGGAATATGGGGAAAAACTTGGCGAGAACCTAAACGCTCTGGTCGGAAAATTGCATCGGATGGCGTATATTCCATTGCCGGTGCGCAGGGTGTACATTCCTAAACCGGGGAGTAGCAAGAAACGACCGCTGGGCATACCAGCCCTTGAAGATAAGCTGGTACAGGCGGGATTGACACGGGTGCTTTCGGCGATCTACGAGCAGGATTTCATTGACGATTCGTATGGATTTCGGCCCGGTCGCGGGTGTCATGACGCGTTGAGGGCACTCAGCAAAGAGGTTGAGGGATGCCGGGTTCACTATATTGTGGACGCAGATATCAAAGGGTTCTTTGATAATGTTGATCACGATTGGATGATTAAATTTCTCGGCCACCGAATAGCAGATAAACGAGTGTTGCGCTACGTCAAGCGGTTTCTCAAAGCAGGTATAATGGAGGAAGGCAAAGAGATTGCCAGTGACAAAGGAACGCCTCAGGGCGGGATTATTTCACCAGTACTTGCCAATATCTATCTGCATTACAGTCTGGACATCTGGTTCACGCGAGTGTTTCAGCAGGGCTGTCATGGCCAAAGTCGGATAATCCGTTACGCCGATGACTTTGTTGTATGTTTCGAGCGTGAGGCAGATGCGATACGGTTCCGAAAGGAACTGGATCTGCGACTTTCCAAGTTTGGCCTTGAGATATCGCCTGAAAAGACGAAGACCATCGAATTTGGTCCATATGCACAATCCAAGGCCGATAGCCGCGGTGGCAAGGCGTCTACCTTTGATTTTCTTGGATTCACGCACTACTGCAGCCGGTCCAGGAACGGCAGGAAATTCCGGATGAAACGGATCACTCT
>ADZZ01000331.1 GCA_000179315.1 delta proteobacterium NaphS2 | reverse complement strand
CCTTGTCAATCCTTTTCGGTTCCAGACTATTTTTTTCGGCGGGAGAGCTTGGCGACCGACTCAATATGGTAGGTATGGGGGAACATATCAACGGGCTGTATCTCATTTAATTCGTACGCTTCCGCCATTATCTCCAGATCCCTGGCGAGCGTCGCGGGATTACACGAAACATAAACAATGCGACGTGGGTTTATCCCCATTGTCTCGGCCAGCACATCCTTGTGCATCCCCGCGCGGGGTGGGTCAATGATCATGATATCGGGCTTAAATCCGACCGTCCCCAGCTTTTCACGAATATCGCCGCATACAAACCGACAATTATGAACATTATTTACCAGTGCATTTCTTTTGGCGTCAGCTGTTGCGCTTTCACTGATCTCTATACCGGTTACGGAGCGCACCCGGTCCGACAGAAAGATGGGAATGGTTCCGGTCCCGCTGTAAAGATCAAGCACCTGTTCCTTACCTTTCGGATCGGCATAACGAAGCACCTGTTCATAGAGTTTCAGAGCAGCACTTGTGTTGGTCTGAAAAAAGGAATTTGCGGAAACCCTGAAGGAGAAGGGCCCGATTTTGTCATTGATGAATCCGTCGCCCGTGAGCACTTTCTCTTTTTCTCCAACAGCGATGGAAGCCTTCCGCCCGTTAATATTGTTGACGACGGTTTTAATACGGGGAAATTTTCGGCAGAGGTGTTCGGCCAGAGGATGAAGTGTCGATGCATCATTTTTTGAAGTCACCAGGTTGACCATCCAATGATCAAAGGCCTCGGAATGTCGAATGGTTAAATAGCGCCAGTAACCTTCATGACTTTTGAGGCCGTAAACGGGCACATTGGAGTTTTTGACATATTGCGCCACCGCCCTCAGAATGTCGTTTCCAGTTTGCTGCTGAAGAAGGCACGCTTCCATATCAATGACTTTATGATATGTTCCGGGGACATGGAGACCCAGAGCGAAATTTTCGTCTTTCTTTTCAAAAGGGAGTTCGTCCGGAAGATACCAACGCCTGTCGGAAAAAGAGAACTCCATTTTGTTTCTGTATCCAAAGATATTTTCGGAAGGGATCAACGGCCGAACCACGACATTTTTCAGTCCCGCAATGTGTTCAAGGGGTTCTTTTACATGTTCTCGTTTAAGAGTCAGTTGTTTCTCGTAACGGACATGCTGCCATTGGCAGCCACCACAATAGCCTGCATAAAGACATTCGGCTTTAATCCGATCCGGGGATGCATCCAGTATCTCCAAAAGGGTCGCTTCCGCATAATCCTTTTTCTTTTTGAATATCCTGGCCAGGATTTTGTCACCAGGAACCGTTCCTCGAACAAAGATCACAAACCCATTCAAACGGGCAATACCGCGGCCCCCATAAGCCATCTTCTGGATGTCCAGTTCAAGTGTCTGCCCTTTTTGCAATTTCATTTTCATGGTCTTACTTTAATTTAAGGAGTATCGGAAGTTTTAAATTTCAAAAAAACCATCCGATTTTTTTTGATGACGACGGGTGACTTTAATGTTATCTATGGCCAAAGTCAATGGCGGCGAGATCTACAAGTCCCACCCTGCTGATGAAGACCGGAAACCACCGGGATGGTCGTCTGTGGATGCTTTTTTTGAACCACCTGAAAAAGTATAAGATAGAGTGTTGCTATGAAAATAAGATTTAGAAAAAACACGGGGTATGTCTTTCCGTTGGTGTTTTTGTTCATACTTTTGGGATCACTTCCCCTCGCTTTTTGTCTTGAAAGCCAAGATGACCAAGGGAACCAATCTTTTGAATTGTCGCTCATCAAGGACAAGGGCGATTACGGCGTTCTCATCGATGGGCACCGTTACCGGGTGACTGAATCAACGCTTATTTTTGATTTGATGGGTAAAGAGATCCCGCTTTGCGACCTCCCCGTACCCTGCAAAGCTTTGGTGGAAGTCCAAGAAACAAAAGGGATGGAACCGGAGGTTCTTCGCATAGAAGTGCGGCGACTTCTGGAAAACACACGCGATAAAGAGTGATAGATCCGGTTGAGGGCGCAGGTTGGCGCCCCTTAGAGATGCTTTGAAAGATAAATCAATGTGGTAATAGCCTCCAAGCGATATGCTCGCCAAATTGAAAATTCATAATTTTGCCATTATTGACAATCTGTCCCTTGCACTTAAAAACGGCCTGAACACCCTTTCAGGTGAAACGGGCGCCGGAAAATCCATCATCATAAATGCTATCAACCTCATTTTAGGCGCGAGATCTTCAGCGGAAATGATCCGCACAGACTGTAATGCTGCATCAGTTGAGGGGCATTTTCTTTTTCCCGGCAATGCTGAATTGGCGCGACTGCTGGCGGAACAAAACATTCCATTTGAGCGCGAGTTAAGCATCAAAAGAACCATCTTCCGCGAAGGCCGAAATACCGTACACATTAACGGCTCACCAAGCACGCTTCAAAACTTAAGCCGACTGGCACCGTATATGGTCAGCGTTTCCGGCCAGCACTCTCACCAGGATCTGTTGAAACCGGACCATTACCTCTACCTGCTCGATACGTTCAGCGGATTAGAAGAAGATCGTGATCGTTTCAGCGGCGAATTTGAGCGATATCAGCAGGTGAAAACCAGGATCAGAGATTGCGAAAAACGCATTGAAGATTATCAAAAGCATCGCGAACTGAGCGCTTTCCAGCTGCAGGAAATTGAAGACGTAGACCCCAAACCGCGGGAAGACGATCTGCTGAATGAGGAAAAAGTTCGCCTTCAACATGCCTACGACCTGGTGGAAATTGCTCGGACGGCATATGAAACCCTTTATGAACGGAATGATGCCGTTCTATCAATCCTTTCCCGCTGTGGAAAGCATATCGCCAAGGGCGCCCAGCTGGACAAACGCCTTTTACCCATATCGGATGCCCTTTCCGAAATTGAAGCCAATATTGAGGATGTTTCTTTCGCGCTCAGGGATTTTCAAGAAACGGTTGTGATCGATCCTAAACGGCTGGCAGCCGTTTCAGACAGAATTGAAGCATTAAACAGGCTCAAACGAAAATATGGCGGCACCATTGAAAGAGTCTTGCAGTCCAGAGAAAAACTGGCCTCCCGATTTGACAATCTGGCAGGAGAAAAGGAAACCTTGGCAAAGCTTTTGAAGCAGCGGACAACCCTTGAAGCCCAATTGATCAAGCAGGCAGAACACCTTTCCCTTGAGAGGCGCGCAGGTGCAAAAGGGTTTAAAGCGGCGATCGAAACGGAACTGCGGCGGCTTCACATGAAGGATACCCGTTTTGAAGCAATATTTGAAGAGGATGTCCCAAAATCCGGGGACGGAAAAGGAAATTCATTGAATATATTGCGGCCGCATGGCTTTGATCAGGTTTCTTTTATGCTGTCCACCAATCCGGGGGAGGCGCTGAAACCCATTTCCACCATCGTTTCAGGCGGTGAACTTTCCAGGATCATGTTATCCATTAAAACCATTCTTGCCAAAAACGCCGATGTTGAAACCATTGTCTTTGACGAAGTAGACGCAGGGATCAGCGGCGCCACCGCCGAAGTTGTCGGTGAAAAGCTTTCCTCCCTCGCGTCATATCATCAGATTCTATGTATCACCCACCTTCCTCAGATCGCCTGCCAGGGACACAGCCATTTTCTTGTCAAGAAGGAGATTGCAAACAATAGAACCCGCACGACCGTCACTGAGCTCACGCCTGAGGGAAGGGTTTCGGAAATCGCCAGACTGCTGGGAGGTCGGAAAACCACGTTACATGCCACGGCCCACGCCAAAGCCATGCTGGGAGAAAACGCATCATCTGTTTAATGATACATTTGTGATGTCAGGCGGGATACTGGCCTCACCCCTTGGTCGCCTGAGACCTTGTTGTTTTTTTCTTTGACTTGGAGATGAATTCCTCCATATATTAGGAGCGTGTTGCTTCTGGTGAAAAATCGTCAAGCGTAAATTATTAATTCCTGATGGGACGGAGTCATGCCGACAGATTTTTACAAAACCCTTGGCGTCTCAAAAGACGCCTCTGAAGGAGAAATCAAAAAGGCCTACCGTAAGTTGGCCCGCAAATGGCACCCGGACATCAATCCGGGAAATAGCGAGGCTGAAAAAAAATTCAAGGAAATAAGTCAAGCATACGATTGCCTAGGCAATAAGGAAAAACGGGCACTTTACGATGAATTTGGAGAGGACGGCCTTCAAGCCGGTTTTGACGCCCAAAAGGCCCGAGAATATTCACAGTGGAAAGGATTTCAGCAGGGCGGACAGAGTCATGGCGCTGAAGGATTTGGTCGTTATCAAAGTTATGAGGATATTTTTGGCGACATTTTCGGCGCCGGCATGGGATCATCCGGTTTCAGATCCCAGACGCCTTCGAGGGGAAAAGATCTTCAGCATGATATGACCATTGATCTGATATCAGCGCTTAAAGGTTTTGAAACGGAACTCTCAATGCAGAAAGCCAAAATCTGCGGCACTTGCGGTGGCTCCGGAAACGATCCCAATTCAAAGCTCAGTACCTGCACCTACTGCGGCGGCTCCGGACGGTTGAACGTGGCAGAGGGGCCAATGCATTTCACCAAACCCTGTCCTCATTGCCAGGGGTATGGGCAAACCGGAAAGCCCTGCCCGACATGTGGCGGCAGCGGGCAGGTTTCGGGTACTGAAAGAATAAGGGTTGTCATTCCAAAAGGCGTAAAAGAAGGCTCCAAGGTAAGGGTTGCCGGAAAGGGAGAACCTGCATCCACAGGGGGAAAGCCCGGTGATCTGTATTTGATCATTCATATCAAACCCCACCCTTTCCTCACAAGAAAGGGAGATGACCTTCATATGGATGTTCCCGTTACCGTGAGAGAGGCCATGGCGGGGGGAACCATCGATATTCCCACGGTGGATGGTACCGTTAAACTGAAAGTGCCTTCCGGCAGTCAGACTGGAAACATATTGAGATTAAAAGGGAAAGGGGCCACCAATCTCAAAACGAAAACGAAGGGAAACTTCTTGGTCAAACTGGTCGTCAAAGTGCCTCAGACAGAAGACCCCGAGATTCTTGCGGCGGTTCAGAAAATGGATGGCATATATAAAGGGGATGTGAGAAGCGGCATCAGAATATAGCGGCAGTTATCGGGAATCAATTTGAAGTTTTTTTTCCATTTCCCGGACCATGTCTTCCAATATCGCGTCAAACTGTTTTCGCATGGCGATCATGCTTTTGCGCATCTGCAAAATGACCTCAACGCCAGCGAGATTGACGTCCATCTCTTCCATCAAAATCTTTGCGAGCCTTACTTTTTCCATTTCGCTGGCAGAAAACGACCTGTCCGGCAAACCTTCCCGGCAGGTGGGACACACGATATCCTCCTTTTCCAGATCATTTAGAAAAGTCTCATTCACCTGAAAAAATTCAACAACTTCCGTGAAGCTCCAGTATTTTTTTGTCATGCCGGCACATCCTGTCATTGGAAGAAAAACAAATTAGCCATACCAACCTTAACAATGGCGACAACCGTGTTTCATATAATGAGTCATTATCACAGGAAAAGCCCGTTGACAAGTCGATTTCAGCGGCTGCTTCCATAAGTTTTCGTGCGATTCTCTTTATCAAAATTCTCGTGGACTTCCTTTTTGAATCATGATATTTTTAAAAATTAAACAAAAAAACCCATCCTTTTATCGGACAAGCCACGCGGTAACACGGAGGAAGTATTGAATGTTATTGAGCCTCATGAGAAAACACGCCAAAAGCTGGCTGATTAAAGCTTTGATCGCGATCATCGCCATTGTTTTCGTTTTCTATTTCGGATATTCCTTTACATCCGATAAGGCCATGAAAGTCGCTTATGTAAACGGTGAGCTTATTAATGGTCCTGAGTATGAAAAGGCTTATCGTGACATGCTCATGTCGTTTCAGGCAAGGTATAAAGACATGTGGAACGACAACTTGCTCAAAATATTCAATCTCAAGCAACGCGCCCTTGATTCACTGATTACCCAGCGACTCATGAGCCAGGCCGCCACGGAACTGGGCCTTGCGGTGACGGAGGAAGAAATCCAAAAGGCGATTATGACCTATCCCGCCTTCCAAATAAATGGTCAGTTTGACATGCGACGGTACCAGGCCCTTCTCAGCGCCAACCACATGAAACCGGAAGACTTTGAAGCCAGCATTACATCGGAATTGCTGGATCAGAAGCTCAAACAGTTTCTTTTCGCCTTCTTGAACATCACGGATCAGGAAATCCTTGAGTATTATACATTTGCCAATGAAAAAGTAAAAATTGGTTTTGTGGAATTTAAACCGGAAGATTTTAAGAAGTCGGTAACAATAGAAGACAAAGCAAAGCTGAAAGAATATTTTGAGAAAAACAAAGAAAGCTATCGCGTACCCGAAAAAATTGCTGTGCGCTACCTGGAAATCGATCCCAAGGATTTTGAAGGAGAGGTTGAAGTCACCGAAAAGGAAATCCAATCCTATTACGAATATAATAGTGACCGGTATAGCCAACCCAAACAGGTAAAAGCAAGGCACATCTTATTCAAATTTAATAAAGACGACTCCGAAGAAGTCAAGAACACCGTTAAAAAGAAGGCCGAAAAAGTGCTTGAAAAAGCACGTAAAGGAGAGGATTTTGCTTCCCTTGCAAAAAAATACTCGGAAGGCCCCACAAAATCCAAAGGAGGAGACCTGGGCTATTTTAAAACCGGAGAAATGGAAAAGCCTTTTGAAGAAGCGGCCTTTGCACTCAAAAAAGGGGAGATCAGCGATCTGGTCCAAACCCGCTTCGGATATCATATCATTCTGGTGGAAGACATCAAGGAAGCGGGGATAAAGCCGTTGGAAAATGTCAAAGGGGAAATTCGGGCCACTTTGACAGGCAATCTAACCGCGGAACTGGCCCATGAAAAAGGATTAACCCTTCTTGATCAGATGCCCTATGAGGTGGATTTGAATGCCTATGGCAAACAAAACGGGCTTTCTGCAAAGACGTCTGAACCTTTTTCAAAAAATGCTCCCATACCCGGTATAGAAGGAAGTGAAAGAGTAACAGCGACCCTGTTTGGTCTTGACAAAGACGAAGCCAGCAGTCTTGTTGAACTGGGCGGCAAATTCTACATTTTCCAGTTTGCTGAGAGCAAGGCGAGCTATCTTCCCGAACTTAAAACGGTCAAGAAAGCCGTCGAGGAAAACTTCATTTCGCAAGAGGCGCGAGTCTCTGCTGAGTCAGCCGCAACAAAATATTTGAACGAGCTCAAAGACGGTAAATCCTGGGAGACCATGGCGAAGGAACATAACCGAAAAATTCAACAAACCAACTTCTTCACGCGGCGCGAAGCAATCCCCGATATCGGCAATGCACCCGCACTGAACGAAATGGCCTTCAAATTGGGGAAGGATAACCGCTATACCCAAAAGCCCTTTGTAAACGACAAGGCGGTCTTTATCATTCGTTGGGAAGGAAATGAAGGGATTGATGAAACGAAATTCAAGGAAGAAAAAGGGACCTATCGCAACTCTCTGGCCCAGACAAAGCATCAGCGTATTTTTGAAAACTGGATCCAGAACCTGAGAAAAAAAGCGGTCATTGAAATCGTCAACCCCGTGGATGGCAACTCGTAACCATTCAATCAGCGGTTTCAAATGCTTTATGCGTCTTTGGACCCGATTGTGAACTTTCTGCCATTAACGGGCAGGACATAGCCTTCTTCCCCGGGTTCAACATGCGCAGTCAGTTGGTAATAGGCTGCACGGTTGAAACGCGCCGGAAAGTTCCCTTCCTTAACCTTGCAGTAAAGAATATTATTTTCTCCCAGGTAAAGGGTGTCCGGCATGAGCTCCTCTTCGGTATCATCACTCAAACGAATCTTAAATCCGGTCCCCTCTCCCTCTTTCTCACCCGGAGAGGAAACGCGGTTGACCACAAAGGCAGTATCTTCCACATCCACATAGCAGCGCTCCCCCCCCCATAAAATGACATAACGGCCCGCATCGTCCATTTCCATTTGTTGGTAAAAGGACTGGACGAATTCACGACGAACCATCTCGACGCCTTTGTGAAACCATCTTCCTTCTTTGTCAATGTAAATCAAACACGGCTGAAGATCGTCTTCAACGGACCTCATGGCATACCCTTTCCCTGCGAATTCAGTGCAAGTTGAAACAATTAGGGATTCTTTTCACCAGCCTATACATTCTCTGCCACAACAAGGTCAAGAAAATACCTGAACATCTTTTTTCTCATTTCAATAAATCCCGTTGGCTGCGAAACAAAGCCGTTTGCCCTCTTTCCATACGCATATATGAGAATTGCGGTTGACTTTAAACCTTCCTTGGCTTAACAATTCAGGACTCATTTGAAGGGGAAGTTCAAGCATGAAAACAAAACAAATCACTCTGGATCACGGCAGCGGAGGAGAGGCCTCCCGCGAGTTGGTAGAGACGGTGCTTGTGAGCCGACTCAAGAACAATTTCCTGGACCGGATGGATGACAGTGCCATCATCAACCTCTTTGGCCGGAATCTGGCCATGACCACCGATTCTTATGTGGTCGATCCCATCTTTTTTCCCGGCGGCAATATCGGTAGTCTCTCCGTTCACGGCACCGTAAACGACCTGGCCATGCAGGGAGCCAGACCCCTTTTCTTGACCCTTGGACTCATTTTGGAGGAAGGTTTTCCAATTAAGGATCTCGAAAAAATCATCGATTCCTCAGCCCAGGCCGCCGAAGAAGCCGGCGTCAAAATCGTTGCCGGCGATACCAAAGTGGTTCCCAAAGGAAACGCCGACAAAATTTTCATGAATACCGCGGGAATCGGGATCATTCCCAAAGGAATTGATGTCAGCAGCAGCAATGCCCGACCCGGGGACCTTGTGTTGATCAACGGGGACATCGGCGACCACGGAATGGCCATTTTAATTTGCCGTGAAGGCCTTTCTTTCAACACACAGCTTGAAAGCGACAGTGCTTCGCTCAATTCTCTGGTGGATCTGATCCTTGAGCGCGGCAAAAATACGCATGTCCTGCGTGATCCCACAAGGGGAGGTGTTGCCACAGCCTTAAATGAGATCGCAGCCCAATCCGGTGTGGGCATTCAGATCTTTGAGGCCGAACTCCCCGTTTCAAAACCGGCTGAGGCAGCCTCTGAAATTCTGGGACTGGACCCACTCTACCTTGCCAATGAAGGAAAATGCCTGATCATCGCCCCGCCGGAGGATGCCCATTCGATTCTGTCATCCATAAAAGAGCACCGCCACGGGAAAAACGCCAGTGTTATCGGGAAAGTCACATCCGACAATGGAGGAAGGGTGCTTCTTAAAACAAAGATCGGCGGAAACCGCATTATTGCGACATTGACCGGCGAACAACTTCCAAGAATCTGCTAGCCCATGGGTAAACACCTCATCATCCTGCTGGGCATTTTGACGTTCCTGGCCTATGGATGGCCAGCCTGGACCCGGCTTAACAGCATTGCTTCAAAAAAGGAAACATCGTTTTCCCCGCCCCCCCATTTTGCTCGATCCGTAAATCCTGACCCTTTCATAAAACATGATTTCATAAATCCCGGCACTGCGGGTGCCATGGTGCACGTGGGATCCATTTGTGAAATGACAGATGGACAGCTCGCCGCCGCTTGGTATGGTGGGACCCGGGAAGGCGCCAAAGATGTCGCCATCTTCTTTTCAACCAAGCCTCCCGGCACAAACACCTCCTGGTCGCCTCCCAAAGTTATCGTGGACAGGGCCAAGGCGACGCGGGAACTCAAGCGATATATTCGCAAGGTGGGAAATCCGATTCTCTTTTCAGGCCCCGGGAAGCAACTCTGGCTCATTTATGTAAGCATCGCCGTTGGCGGATGGTCGGGCAGCTCCATCAACGTCAAAACCTCCCGGGACGGGGGCGAGAGATGGACGGAAAGTCAAAGGCTCACACTCAGCCCTTTTTTCAATATCAGCGAACTGGTCAAAGGACGGCCGCTGCCGCTTATAACCATGGGAGCGCGTATGAACCAGGACCGTTTTGCCGTTCCCATCTACCACGAGTTTCTGGGAAATTTCCCCGAAATTCTTTGGATTTCCTTTTGTAAAGACAGTGGCAGAGTCGTCTATGAAAAAAGCCGCATGGCCGGGGGGAAGTCCTTTATACAACCTTCCATAGCAGCGCTCAACACACACTTTGCCACTGCCTTTTATCGCTCCGTTTCAACTGACAAACGGGTCGCCGCCGCCACAACCGAGGATTGCGGACAAAACTGGACCGTGCCGGACTATCTTGATCTGCCCAACCCGGATTCAGCCGTTGACGCGCTGCCTCTGCAAAGAAATTGTATCCTTCTGGCCTTTAACGACAGCCGGAACAGCCGGGAAATTATGCAACTGGCCTTTTCGAAGGATGGGGGGAAAAATTGGACTCGGATCCATACCCTTGAAAACAGTCCCAATGAGGAATTCTCCTACCCCTACATGATCAGGGGACGAAACGGCTTGATTCATGTGGTCTATACCTGGAAAAGAAAGCGGATCAAGCACCTGGTCTTCAACGAGGCATGGATCGAACGGCAGGTTGCAGGGAAATTGGATAAATGACAGCCGCCTTTGTATTCTCCTTTGTTTTCCCTTTTCTTTTTTTGGTCGCCCTCATCCAATGGGCCATGGAGCGCTTCGGAAAAAATGTTTCAGGGTGGATTTCACTGCCATCGATCGCCTTGGCTTCGGGAGCCCTGGTTCTCCTGCCTATTGGTGGTCTCCCCGTGGGCCGTTGGTTCATCGCCTTTTTCCCCAACCCCAGCCTTCCGCTGACAATCTTTCTCTTTTCGCGGATCGTGAAGCATTCATTTCAAATAGAGCTTCTGGATTCAAAAGCGATTCATACATGCCGGCTTTTTTCTCTTCTGGCAGGCGTTACGCTGTATCCCATGGCACTCGGTGCGGGTCCATTTGACCCCTATTCAGCAGGTTGGCATTTTTCTTGGCTTTTTGTTCTCCTTCTTGTTATCACCCTGGGGCTGCTTTTATTTAAAAATCGATTCTCCATCGTCCTTTTGGCAACCATTCTGGCCTACGACCTTCACCTGCTGGAATCCAGCAATTTTTGGGATTATCTGATAGATCCGGTTCTGGTTTTCATCTCCATTGGCGCCATTATTTCACAAATGGCAAAACGCGGATTCAACGCCCTAGCCTCCAGGCAGCCGTAAATTTTCCATTGAAGAATCCCAACCTTATCTGAAAAGCGGCGCACTACAATTCTTTTGAATTATATCATTATCCGCAATCAATAATTGTTACAGTTTACTTTTCAAACAATTTCATATACATTCGGCCAAAAAAGGTGAGGTTCAAATCAACCCTTGGAGCACTCGGGGTTTTGGAGACATTTATGCAGGAAAATCCTTCCCCTAAGATTTCCGTTATCGTGCCGGTATATAATGAGGCCCCGAATTTGAAGCCGCTGATGGCGCAACTTCTTGAAGTGATGCGCGCCATGGACGACAGCTTCGAGATCATTTTAGTGGATGACGGAAGCACCGACCATAGCAGGATAGAACTTAATGAAATTAAAAGAGAATGTCCTGAGTTGGTCGTTATTCTTCTCCGTCGGAACTTCGGTCAGAGCGCTGCCATGACCGCCGGTTTTGATTATGCGCGAGGTGAAACCGTTGTCACCATGGATGGAGATCTTCAAAATGACCCCAAGAATATCCCGCAACTTATCAACAAACTGGCTGAAGGCTACGACCTTGTGAACGGGTGGCGTAAAGACCGTCAGGATGCATTTGTCTCAAGGAGGCTGCCGTCTGTCATTGCCAACCGGCTCATCGGGATGGCCACCGGCGTCAAGCTCCACGATTACGGCTGTTCCCTGAAAGCCTATACCAATGATCTCGCCAAGAATCTGTTGCTCTACGGAGAGCTACACCGATTCATTCCCGTTCTGGCCAAGTTTTACGGCGCTCGCATCGGTGAAGTGGTGGTCACCCATCATCCCCGAACCATGGGCCAAAGCAAATATGGCATCGGACGTACGTTCCGAGTAATCCTGGATCTAATTCTGATGCTCTTCTTCCAACGATTCGCTACACGTCCACTCCAACTTTTTGGCCTCAGCGGCGGATTTCTGCTGTCTGCCGGCGTGGTCGTCGAATTATATCTCTCATGGGTAAAGATTTTTCAGAAGCAGGATATCGGAGGGAGACCCCTCCTGCTTCTGGGAACTTTGCTCATCATCACGGGAATTGTTCTGATGGGTATTGGTTTGTGTGCCGAGCTGATCATCCGTACCTACTATGAATCCTCCGGGAAGCGCATATATACGGTTCGCGAGGTCCTGGAGTGAGCGAAAACTTGCGAAAAAAGATCACCAAACTGGTCAGAATCGGTATTAGTCTGGGGCTTGTCATCTGGCTTTTTTCGCGATTCGGCCTGCAAGGTGTCTGGCGGGCCTTTGAAAGGCTGCCGCTTTCCCTGTGGATCAGCGCCTGTGGTATGTTGCTGCTGGCCCAAATTCTGAGCAGTTTCCGCTGGTGGATCATTTCGAAAACCCTCAAGTTCGAAGGCGCCTTTAAAACATACATGGGCTATTATTTCGTGGGTATGTTTTTCAATCTTTTTCTGCCAACGGGTGTCGGCGGGGATATTTTTAAGGTTCACTTCCTTTCAAGGAGCATCGGGAGAAAACTGGCGGCAACGCTGACGGTTCTGTGGGATCGTTTTTTCGGACTTAGCGCCATGGTGCTGATCGGGGGCTTCTTTGTGCTGATTCATCCCGGTCTTTTACGAAAGCCCTTTGACGACGGTCTGGTGATCAGTGGTGGTATGGTGGTTTTGATATTGGTGGGCATGCCTTTTATATACAATATACTGCGACGCATGAAGTTAAAGATCTTACACGCGCTGCCGGAATCCGTATTGCAGTTGCACAAACCGGGGAAACTTTTTCCCATTCTGGGACTTTCCTTTTGCATGCAGGCCCTGGGCATGGGGGCTGTTGCCCTCATGGGAGAAGGGATGCATCTCCCTGTTCCGCCAGCCTTTTATTTCATGGTGCTTCCCATCGTCAATATCATGACCATGATTCCCGTCACCTTTAGCGGCATCGGTTTGAGAGAAGGGGCCATGGTTTACTTCCTGGGGCTTAAAGGAATTGCGCCCGAACCCGCCCTTGCCCTGGGACTTCTCTTTTTTTCCATACAAGTCACCACCAGCCTCGTGGGCGGGGTGGCCTATGCCCTGGGCTTTCATCGCCAACCGGCGCCTGCGTAGTTGATCCAACAGCATGACACTTTACCGATACATATTCAGGGAAATATGGCCTACTTTTCTGGCAAGCCTGTTTGTTTTCATCTTCATCATGATGGCGGCCCGAATGCTCTCCATAACGGAATTGATTGTCACCAGGGGCGTTCATCTGTCACAGGTGGCTGGCATGGTTCTTTTCCTGATACCCGATATTCTGACCTTCGCGCTTCCTGCAGTCACCCTGATGAGCGTAGTCGTGGCATTTCTCAGGCTGTCCGCAGACAGCGAAATCATTGCCATGAAGTCTTCCGGCATCAGCCTCTACCAGATGCTCCCCCCGGTGATCTTTTTCTCCCTTGCCGCTTGTCTGGCCTGTGTGGCCATCAGCACCTTTGCCGCACCCTGGGGAAACCGTTCGTTCAAAGACCTGTTGTTCAAGATTGCTGAAACAAAAGCGGATCTCGGAATCAAAGAACGTATATTCTGCGAACCCTTTGAAAACCTGGTTTTTTATGTGAACAGCTTTTCACGTGAAGAACGGATGCTGAAAGATGTGTTTGTGGTGGACCGAAGAGATCAGGAAATGACCAATACCATTGTTTCCGATGAAGCACAGATTATTCCGCGCCCCGCGGAAAGAACCATTACGCTGCTCTTTTTGAAAGGAACCATTTTTATGGTTGAAAAAAATTTCGAAGGTTCCAGGACCATCAAATTTAACACCTACGCCCTCAATATCGGGCTTAAAGATGTTCTGGCGGACCTGGCTTCAAGGAAAAAAGCGCCCCATGAACTTTCCGTAAATCAACTGATTTCAAAATTAAAGAGCACACCGAATACCGACAAGGAATACAGCCGAATTATGCGTGAACTGCTTGAAAAGCTTTCCATTCCCCTGGCTGTTTTCTTCATGGGAATCATCGGGGTACCACTGGGCGCTCAAATAAGAGGGCGGGGGCGCTCAGCGGGAGTCGGCGTCAGCCTTGTGGTCTTCGCCCTCTATTACCTCTTTCTGATGATCATTCGAAGCATTGCTTCCACAGGGGCGCTTTCTCCGGCTTTTGCCGTCTGGATTCCGGATCTGTTTCTGATTGTTTCCGTTGTGTATCTGCTTCGCCGCGCATCACATGAACACTCGATTCATCTTCTGCCCCGATTGCCCTTCTTTCGAAGGAAATCCGAAATCTAACGTAACAAAGGATGCCCAATGCCACTCTATCTTTCATTTTTCGGAATAAGCTTTGTGCTGGCACTCTTATTCACGCCATTAATCAGAAAACTGGCCTTGAGGTCCGGCCAGGTGGCGGTGCCCAGAGACAACCGATGGCATCGTAAGGAAACCGCCCTTCTGGGTGGCGTCGGCATTTTTGCCGCCATGTCGATCGCATGGCTGTCGGGGTCACTGTGGGCGGGCTGGCGCATCGCAGGTCAACCCTATCTTCCCATGATACTTTGTGCCGCAGGGATATTTTTACTGGGTTTGGCTGATGACATTTTCAACATGGACCCGCAACACAAACTGGCCGGTCAGGTCATTATCGCGGCAATCCTGCTTTTTTTCGGTTTTCGTCTCGGTTGGACGGACTCCAAGACCCTTGATCTCTTTTTCTCCATTCTCTGGATCGTGGGCATCACCAATGCCTTCAACCTCCTCGACAACATGGACGGCCTGTCAGGCGGCATCGCCTTTATTGCCGGCGCCTTTCTTTTTCTTTATCACTATTTGAACCCGTCTCCAGGTTCTTTTTCAATTCCCGGGCTATTGCTGCTCTCTACTTACCTTGGATCGATCCTCGGCTTCCTGGTGTATAATTTTAATCCTGCTTCCATATTCATGGGGGACGCGGGAAGCCTGTTCATCGGTTTTGTTCTGGCCTGTTTAACCATGACGCAAAACACCTCTTTGGCAAACGAGGAGACCAGTTTTTTTCATCTGCTTTCGGTAATTCTGATCCCCGTACTGATCCTTTTCATTCCCATACTGGATACGGGCTTTGTCAGCCTCATGCGCAAGCTCTTTCGAAGGCCCATTTCTCAAGGTGGGCGGGATCACTCGTCGCACCGCCTGGTGGCCATCGGCTTTTCCGAAAAAAAAGCGGTATTGGTTCTATACGGGTTTTCCGTCGCCTCCGGATTATTGGCCCTGGCCCTGAACCACTTTAATATTGGCACCAGTGTGGTGCTCATCATACTATATCTGTTATTCATTCTCTTTTTCTGGATTTATCTGGCCAAAGTAAAGGTTTATTCCGAAAAATCGATTATCTCCGATCACCCTTCAGGCGGATTTACCCCCTTGCTCATTGAAATGACTTACCGAAGAAGGCTCTTCGAGGTGCTCCTCGACCTGGTTCTCATTACGGTCGCTTACTATACCGCCTATCTTCTTCGTTTCGAAGGTGCTCCCGGAACCAATTTTGATTTTTTCCTGAAATCACTTCCCATTGTTATCGCCGGTCAGATTCTGTTTTTTTTTCTGTTCGGTGTTTACCGTGGTATATGGGAAAGCACAAGTCTCAGGGATTTGATCACCTATGGAAAGGCCATTACCGCAGGAACGATCGCTCCCATACTGCTGCTTCTGTTTCTTTACAGGTTCTACAGCTTTTCACGGGCGGTATTCGTAATTTATTGGGGGTTGATGTTAATGTTTGTAAGCGTTACCCGCCTCTCTTTTCGCGCTGTTGGATGAAAGCGTCCGCCGTGACAATCAAAAGGGGAAGCCCGTTCTTGTTTACGGGGCAGGGCTCGGCGGTCAAATGCTTCTCAAGGAAATCGAAACCAACAAAGACCTCTCCTTGACCATCAAAGGATTCATGGATGATAACCGGGAGATTCAGCGAAAAAGAATCCGAGGTTACCCGGTGCTCGGAGGAATCAACGAGCTTGAGAGTATTCTAAGGGACCATCCGGTAAAAGAGATTATCATTTCCTTCAGGAAAAACAGTGCCGATAAAAGAAAAGAATTAAAACGGTTATTGGAAAATATCGGTGCCGAAGTGGATGTAAGGGAAATGAAACTTACCATCACCTAATTTTCAAAAACCAGATGTTTATGACAAAGTTTTTTTGGAACGGCGCTTTCTCGCCAGCGCCTGTTTATCTACGACTTCGTCGGATTCGTCCACAATCTCTTGCCCCAGGATTTCTTCAAGAATATCTTCAAGGGAAATCAATCCGGCCAGGCCTCCGTACTCGTCAATTACCGCAAAAAGGTGCTGTTTCAGTTCCAAAAACTCGCCCAGGACCAGATTCAAACGGGCGGTCTCAGCCACAAAATGAATTGGGCGCATGAGATTCGCCAGGTGGTCTTCCTTCTGATCGCCCGCAAGTGCTATCAGAATATCTTTGGTATGAACAATTCCCACCACATCCTCCGGACTTTTGTCAAACAACGGTATGCGGCTGTGCTCCCATCTGCCGGCAATCTTAACGGCTTCCGACAACTTGAGTCGCTTGTTGAGAGAAAATATGACGGTCCTTGGCGTCATCACATCTTTGGCCGTTTTTTTCTGAAGGGTCAATACCCGTTCAATGGCCTGCTCCTGAAATATCTTGATCCCTCCCGTCCGCCGGCTTAACCGCGCCATAACCTGAATCTCTTCAGCTGTTACCGCCTCGTTTTCGGCTCCCCGTCCGATCAGACGTGTTATCCGGCCCATTAGCCATACAACCGGCGACATGGTCCATACCATGCCCTTGAGTGCATAGGCCACGGGTCCCGCAAGGGATCTTCCATACACCACTCCGACCGTTTTCGGAATGATTTCCGAAAATATAAGGATCGCCAGGGTAAAAACGGCCGAAAAGTAGCCCAACCATTGTTGACCGAAAACCGCTGTGGCCGCCGCACCGGCAAATGCGGCGCCCGCCGTGTGGGCAATCGTATTGAGGGACAAAATGGCGGCAATCGGCTGATCCACGTTTCGGCGAAGACGTCTGAAGGTTTTCCCACCGAATTTTCCCCCTTGAATCATGGCCTCCACATGCCTGAGAGGTACCGAATAGAGCACGGCCTCAAACAGAGAGCAGACCGCCGATATTAAAACCGCAAAAGCAACGGAAAGAATTAATTGTAACACGCTGTCACCTCACTCAAATATTAAGTCGTTGCGGTGGAAAATTTGCGCTTCATTTCTTGGAGCTCTCCGGGTTTGTTGATATTGGAAAACGAATTGAACTGAGGATCAAATTGTCGAATCTCATCTTCCGCCAGATAGCGGACATCTACAAATTGATAAAGCTGAATCGTCTGATATATGCCGTCACGAATCAGCAGTTCAATTTTAGGCAGGCATTTTTTGGTATAAAGAGCATGAAGCGCCTCGAATTTTCCGGAGAAGGTCGGCACCACCACATCAAAATTCTGACGAACACTTGCAATATAACGAATCAACTCGGAATTGAGAAAAGGCATATCACAGGCCACAAAAATGCCGGCATTTTCAGGGATGACCTGAAGACCCGTATGAATGCCGCCCAGAGGACCCAGGCCCTTAATTCTGTCTTTGAACATGGGGAGATTCAGAAACGCGTATTCGTCCGGCATATTGGTAATAATTACAATGGAGCGAAAAAGGGGTTCCATAACCCGCAGCACCCGTTTAATCAACGGCACCCCGTTGATGCTGACCAGGGCCTTATTCTTTCCATAGCGGCTGCTTTTTCCTCCCGCAAGAATAACGCCGGAAACACCCTGAATAAAATTGCCATCCATGTCACCATCCTCTAATTTTCATTGACATCCGCTCGTAAAATGATATGGTTAATTGTTCCAAATGGTTTGGGCGTTCCGGACATGGTAATGGCATCTGAACCAAATTTAGAATAAAACTTTGCTGTCAGGAAAGGAGCATCTTGAGTCGAAACGATTTAATTCAACTGGAAGGCGTCGTTGCCAGAGTTCTTGGTGGTGGTACCATGGAAATTCACTGCAAAAATGACATCACGGTGACCGGTGTTCTATCAGGTAGAATGAAGAAACACCGCATCAAGGTGATGGTTGGAGACCGTGTACAGGTCAGCGTATCTCCCTACGACACAACCCATGGCCTGATCACCTACCGTTTTTAGGCGACATCCGTTCCGTATTCATCAATCCCTTTCGCAGATTTCCACCAGGACGCCGTTGGTCTCCTTGGGATGAATAAATGCGATCTTAGCACCTCCGGCGCCATCCCGTGGTACCTGGTCGATCAAACGAACCCCTTTGGCCTTTAGCTCTTCAAGGCATTGATTGATATCGTCCACGCGAAAAGCAATATGCTGGACGCCCTCTCCGCGACTCTTGATATATTTTGCCACCGGTCCATCGGGTTCCACGGATTCCAGCAGTTCTACTTCGCTGTCGGTAATGGGAATAAATGCCACATTCACCTTCTGCTCAACCACGGTTTCGATTTCTTGGATATTAAGCCCCAGCACATCCGTATAGAATTTTCCGGCCTGTTCGATACTGTTGACAGCAATACCAATGTGATCAATGTGTTTTACCTTCATATCCCTTCCTCATTGGAAATTTTTCCATCCCAGCCTTGAGTTTCAGTTCCAAGATGTCAGAACATTGTTTTGAACATTCTCTTGCCATATTAATAAGGACTTGCCTTTGACTTTCGAGACCATTATTATATCGCCCACGTTAATGAATTGAAAGAAAGAAATCTTGTAATTAAAAAGGTTTCTTTTCGGGCTACCCTAAAGGACCTGTTTTTGAGCAATCCCTTAATAGAAATGTTGGCGTCTGACCTGCGGGCCCTGCAAGAAAAGATCGCTCAACCCCCGAAAGGACAATGATGACAATCAAAACTTTTGCTTCAAGTCTTACCCTTTTTCTTTTGTTCGTACTCTTTTTATCTTGCCCGTCACCCGTCTTTGCAGCGGAACCTAAGACACTGGCCATTATCCCTTTCACCATGAATTCCGAACGCAACCTCGATTTTTTAAAGGAAGGCATCATGGACATGTTGAGCTCCAGGCTCGCTTGGAAAGACAAGCTCAAGATCATTGAAAAAGGCGTCGTGAAAAAGGAACTTGCCGCTGTTTCCGGACCCATGAATGAGGCGAAAGCGCTTGAAATCGGAAAAAAACTGGAAGCCGACTTTGTTATTTTCGGCAGCCTCACCGTATTCGGTGAAAGCGTCAGCCTGGATGCCAAGATTCTGGATGTGAAAAAATCGGAAGTCCTGATCACCGCCTACGACCAGTCGAAGGGTATGGACGGCGTAATTCCCACGGTCAACCAGTTTGCAGAAAACATTAACGCCAAAATCATGGGTAAAGATCTTCCTTATCAAGAGTCCAAACCCCGTGAATCGGACCAACAGTTGGGTGGCCCTGGAGCACTTATCGACGTTGCCAAAGAGGCTGAAGGGTCCTATAACAAGCCTTCTTTTGTACAACGGTTTAAACTTGAAATCAGGGGCCTGGATGTGGGGGATCTGGACGGTGACGGCAAAAACGAACTGGTTTTAATCGATAAAACAAGCGTTTATGTTTATAAATGGCAGGAAAAGGGCCCCTATCTTTTTAAGGTGGTTGAAGGGAGTTGGTCTCCCAATTACATCTACATAACGGTGGCCGATCTTGACGGAAACGGTAAATCGGAGATCTATGTATGCAATCTCACCGCCACCGATGCGGGCTCCTTCGTCCTTGAATGGAACGGCGCCGAATTCAAAGAGATCATTCACGGGCAGACATGGCTTATTCGCACCACAGACCTGCCGGGCAAGGGAAAAGTATTGCTGGGCCAGCGGCGGAATCCGGAAGGAAACTATCTGGGCGATGTGCATATCCTGAAACGCCAGGGGAACGACCTGGTCTCCGCGGGGACGCTGAATTTGCCCCACTATTCCAATGTGTTCAATTTCACACAGTGCGACCTTTCCGGAAAAGGATCCGTGTCTACAATTCTTTTGGGCCGTTCGGAGCATCTACTGGTGTACGGCCCAACCGGGGAACAGCTGTGGAAAAGCGATGATTACTTCGGCGGTAGCCTGTGCTATATGAATTGGATGGACCCGCAACAAAACACAATGGCCGATACCCCCATAAGACTTTTCATCGCCTCCCCCATTTTTACCACTGATGTCGATGCGGATGGGAAAAAGGAAGTGGTGATCTGCAAGAATCATTCAAAAACGGGTCGCATGTTTGTAGACTTCCGCTGGTTTGGCTCAGGGCGTATCCATTTTATGGACTGGGATGAGGCCGGACTCGTTTCGAAGTTTACCAGCCAGAAACTCTCTGGAACGATTGTGGGTTACCAGGTGGCGGATGTGGACAACGACAGTTTGAAAGAACTGGTGGTGGCCAACGTCACCAGTGAAAGCTATTTCGTCGGCCTTCCCAAGAGCCGCCTAGTGGTCTACGACCTGGAATAGTCCTTTTTTGGAAGGGTCGCGCCAGCGGTGAAAGTTCGCCCAAGATAAGTTCATAGCAGCGACCTACTACCGCCGCGACATTCGAATTCGGTCGCGGGTTGAGGAGGGCGGTTATCCAAAGAGAGAAGCGTCATTCTCATCCAAGGCGGTCAGACCCGACGCCTTTGTTGGAATTGACCGCCATAACCGGACAAATCTTCCACTGATTGCCGACTTTTCGCTACGCTACCGCGCCAAATACAGAATAACAGGCACACCTCTCGCTCGCGTGCCTTAAAACACGATTAAACTACTATTGAGCGGTTCCTTACCTTTGCCCTGACTTTCTCCGCGATCACGTCTTTGCGAGGAATCTCCATCGGGCAACCATCCGGTTCTCACGCCAAATAAAAAAAGAAGCCCCCTTCCTTATATTAAGGAAGGGGGCCTGAAACATTCTTTATGCACTTTCATCACATTAAACAAGTGCATGAATCTTGGACAACGGTTTAGAAAGTGATTTGGAACTGCACACCGTACAAGGCGTATTTTCCATAATCCTGAACATCGCTGCTACCATACTCCAGTTCGCCGTCATCATACCACATGACTTCGGGGCGGACCCTGAAACCTTTGGCCAAGTCGATGGGAATGCTGAATCCCCACATGGTGGTTTTAGCCGAAAGTTCTTCATAATTCCAATCCACATCGCTGTGCAGTTGGCCGAATATGGCATGGGGTGTCACGGGACCGATCTTGTACCACACGTCAAGCCAGTAACCGTAGGTGGCGGCGTCGTTGACTTTGGAATCTACGCTGTTTATCACAGCCGAAGAGATATAGGTCGGTGCGGAGTTACCCAATCCCATACGGGTGTTACCGACATTCTGCCCCCAATTTCCTTCCACCGCGAAACCGAGGGGGCCGAAACCACCTTTCACAGCGAGCGATCCCATATAGGTGTGAAGGCTGGTGTCATAGCCGCTGTAGGCCGGGTCGATAATGTCAACGCTTCTGTACTGATACGCGAAACCGGGGTAAACCGCGATGGGACCGAAATAAAGGGGAACAGCCAAATGAATGGCCGGGATTTTGCTGTTGTTCTGATAGAGTCTACCCAGTGGATCCTCTCCAGTGTAATCATTGATGGGGAAGAAATTTTGGTACTCTTGAGCAGCTGTATCGGCGTAACGCTGGCCGCTATTGGGGTCCACCAGGGCCAGTTCGATTCGGCCGATTTTCCCCATTTTGAAAGTTCCCCTTACCTGGGCGAAACGGCCGGAGTAAAACTCGCCATAACCCAAACCGATGACATTATACGACCCTGAATTGGTACCCATCATCTGGGAAGGCATGAGCGGTGAAAAAGGCGTGGTGCTCTTGCCGGCCATGATGGTGAAATTGGGATTCACATCCCACCAGCCGTAGGCATGACGCAGTGTAACGCCACTGGAATTGTTCAGGTCCACACCTTGTGCGGTCTGGCCGATTCCAAACTCGACGAACATGCCCACATTATCCTCATTGGT
>ADZZ01000332.1 GCA_000179315.1 delta proteobacterium NaphS2 | reverse complement strand
TTCCGGATAAGTTTGCTGGCCCATTCTTTTCCACCAACGACGGATACTCTCGACAGCAAAGGATGATGTGTCATGATCAATGCCAACGCTGACCCAGCCAACATTTGCTGTCTGATCATATACACCATATGGGTTAACCTTGCCCCAAATTTTTGTCAGCAAAATCGTGTACTCGGACAGAATCCGGTTGTCCTTTTGGTTGCCATTCCCGGCCTGCGTTTTTAAAATCTCCAACAAGCTCCTTTTTCTTGGTGTCAACAGAAATAACCGGTTGGTTATTCTCCTGAAATACTTTTACCTGGTTGTAAATATAGCGAAACTGGGCATCGCGGTCCGGATGACGGGAACCTTCACGAACCTTGCGGTTCGCTTGGAGACTGTAACCCAAATCGGCCAACAGTTCCGATACCTTTTGCCGACCGATTTTGTGCCCCATAACCTGCAAAGCTCTCGACAGCTGCCTCGTGCTTTTGCATGTCCAGCGCAGTGGCGATTCGGGATCGCCTCGGGTGGTTGGTTCAACCATCCCTTCCAAGTCACGAAGGATGATCGGGTTGACCTTGGTAATAGGTTTTCGACCACCCCCTCTGGCCCGTGTTCGATTGGTAGCAGGCTTTGCAGCATTTGACGGTTCAATTTCTTTGAGGCCCTGATAAATAGTTGTTCTTGAAAGGCCTGTAGCCTTGGAAACAGCTGATATACCACCACGACCAAGAGATTTTGCCTCTGCGGCAGCCCACAGGCGACGGCCTTTTTCATCAAGAATTGGAAGGAGCGTATTAAACTTTTCATTCACTATCGGTTCGATTTTATTTTCCATAAATTACCGATAGCATAATGACGCTATTTGTTCAAGTTATTTATGGACAGATTCTAAAACCTCCATTCTTATAAAAAAATTGGCGAACGGAAGCCTTTTACCCCATCAAACGGGCATAAACAGTCCCCATCAATTGTTGGAAAACCCAAGGTGGCAATACCGCTTGCCGGAACGGGGGCCGAATCCGACAATAGGCGGCATGGATGGCAGATATTCCCGACCCATTTCACGCAATTTGATCAGCACCCTGTTTGTGCGGAATTTATTGCGGAATGATTCAAGATCCGGAGCACATTCGGTCACAAGAAGTCCGGCCAGAATTGTCAGTGCCTCCTTTACATATTGGATCCTCCGCCTCAGCCAGCGAAGCCCTGATGGAAGAGATATCTCCGGTCTCAAAACAAAAGCCGCTTCTTCCTGGCTTTTGCATGATCCGGCTGTATTGACGGCCTGCTCGATTTCGTCTAAAGTTCCCGGAAAGCGAGATGCAAGAAAATCAGGCAGCAGGCTGATGGTCTTGTGCGCACTCGGGCAGTACCATCGAGGTACCAGACAGTATTCTGGAAATTTCCTGGGATAGGTGCCATGCCTGGCCAGGTCGCATCCTCCCTCGGGATGAAAGGGACAATGATCAAGCTCCGCATGTTCCCAGGCCTTTTGCTCATTGTATTCTTCTATGGTTAAATCTATAGAGTATCGAAGCTGCATATGAAAAAAATCGGACGTAATGAGCCCTGCCCATGCGGCAGCGGCAAAAAATATAAAAAATGTTGTCTCAACGCCTCCAAATTACCTATTGGAGGGACCTTTATTTATACGGATTTGGACAATTTATCAAATCAGGTGCCGGACTTGATTCAAGACAAGAAGTTTGATGAAGCCGAGRCGGTGTGCCGAAAGCTCTTGCGACAATATCCTGAGGAGATCGATGGCCTTCATCGTTATGCTGAACTCTATGAAGCTCAGGGAAA
>ADZZ01000333.1 GCA_000179315.1 delta proteobacterium NaphS2 | reverse complement strand
ACTATAAATGCAATACTGCGGTGCCGTTTCAACGATTTTACGGGTACCATTCTGGCAAGAAAACACCATCCCCATCAGAGTATGGATCGTCATGTTATACCTCATGGGACTAAACCTATCCAACAGGCAAATCGCCGCGGAGCTGGACTTTAATCCGGATGTCGCCCATAGGATGACTATTTTGCTTCGGAGCGAAATCGCTGCAAGGAAGCCGGGATGTAAAGTCAGTGGGGTAGTAGAGTGCGACGAAGTATACGTAATTGCAGGGCATAAAGGGCATCCGGAAAAAGTTCGTCAGAAAGGGCGAGCACCACGGTGCAGAGCGCTCAAGGGTGCTCCGGGCCGAGGAACTCTTGAAAAAGAAAAACCTCCTGTCCTCGGAATCATTGAACGTTCCGGGGATGTCGCCATTTTTATGCTTCCAGACGTTAAACAAAAAACCATCGAACCGATTTTGCGGTCTGTTATAACACCAGGAACCTTGGTGAATACAGATGAGTACAGCATTTACAATCATCTCACTGACTGGGGCTATACCCATAAGACTGTTTGTCATGGTAAGGGAGAATATGCCAGAGATGAAGACGGCGATGGCTTCTGTGAAGTTCATGTCAATACAATTGAGGGCTTTTGGTCGCTTCTACGATCTTGGCTGCGACCACATCGCGGCGTGTCTCAAGAAAACTTACCACTTTATCTGAGTTTTTTTGAGTTTGTCCATAACGTACGCCGGAGAGGAAAAGCATTGCTGCCGTCATTGATCAATGTCCTTTTTGCAGCCCACGCATGAGCACGCGGAAACGTCGTATGAGCCATAATCGTTTGTGACAGCTGGTTCGGAAATAACGGCCTGTTCAAACCCCTCCGCACTAAACTCGGAAATTTTGTTCATTTGCTTTCAAGATTACGTTCCAATACCGTACTGTACTCCATCCCCAAGATCGGTTCTTCCAAAAAGCCGGGAAGACCCAAAAAATATGGCAGCAGGTTGGGTTCGTGCGCTGAAATGGCGGCGGCATTCATGGCGTACGCTTCAACCTATCACGTCTTCCTGTACGGAAAATACCGTGAAGTCAACGCATACTCCCAAATCGTTATGCTCAAAACACTCAAGTGCCCTGTCCGGGTTGTCTGGGTCTTTCGAAAAACACAGTGGATCGCAATCTTCTCCACGGACTTGAAGCTGTCGGTTGAGCAAATTATCGAGTATTATGGGGCCAGGTGGAAAATCGAGTCGGGTTTCAAGGAGATCAAGCAAGACATTGGAAGCAGCAAAAGCCAAACCCGCAATGCACAGGCAGTGATCAATCACATCAATTTTTCCATAATGGCCGCAACAATCATTTGGATCTATGGTTCACGGCTCGAAAACATCC
>ADZZ01000334.1 GCA_000179315.1 delta proteobacterium NaphS2 | reverse complement strand
AAATCCAGTGTAAAGTTGTGGATTCATTTCCATGTGTGCGGAGCTGTTTCAGAGGCCAGGCGTACTGTAGCGATCAATGTCGTGAACAAGCCCGCACGGAACAGCGACGACAAGCACAACGCCGTTACCGGCAAACAGAAAAAGGCCGCAAAGCTCATCGGAGGGCGGAACGTCGGCGAAGAATAAAAAAAAGTAAAAAAACCGTGGATGATCAGGGTTCAACACCCCCGTCATCCGGTGATAAGGTGCCCTCCAGGTGGTCCGGCGTGGGTCCGAGATGCCGTTTTTGCGGCTCATGGGGTGTTATTGTGAAAGATTTTCCCCGCCGAGGCTACGGCAATCATCCACAAACTGTTCCGGAGGTGTTCACATGATGGTTAAAAAGCCTCTTTTTCCAAAACGAATACGCAAAATCGCCAGCGGTTTTGCCTTTATTGAACATCGCTTTTTGCGAAAGGGTTTTTGGGAGAGCCTGAGTCATATTGAACTGCTGCTCTACATTTTTCTGGTGGTGGTATCTGACAAAAACGGGCTGTCTTATTACGGCTACGACAAAATCTGCCGGATTCTAAGGGTGGATGCAGATCAATATATCAATGCCCGTAATCGCTTGCTGGACAAGGACCTGATTGGATTTGACGGCCGTGTGTTTCAGGTGCTTTCCCTTCCGGATCGTCCAGTGATCGTGAAACCTGTGAAGGAAGTCCGGAACGGGGGATGGTTCAGTCTTGGAGAAACCGTACAGGAAATCATTCGGGAGAAAGGACGTGGGATCAACCCGAACAGTTGATATTCATCTGCTGGAATTGCGCTACGCTCATTGCCGGATCATGAACCACCAGGCTTTAAAGCAATTGCGGGATTCCATCGAAACTTACGGGCAAATCGTTCCGGCCCTGGTTGTTACAGAGAAAGACAAACTGATTCTGGTTGATGGGTACTTGCGTGTTCGAGCGCTTCGTG
>ADZZ01000335.1 GCA_000179315.1 delta proteobacterium NaphS2 | reverse complement strand
ATAGATGTGCTTTCTGCAATTTCACCAAAGATCGAAGGCTCATGTTCATCAAGCGTCTGGACCGATTGGTGGAGGAACTCAAAATCGTTTCGGCGCGCGGGGTCCGTTTCATCCGTTTCACGGATGACAACTTCAGACACGGCAAAGGGGATCTCAACGACTTTTCCCGGCGCATCATTCAGGAAAATATTTCCGTCAAATGGATGACCATGGTTCGGGCCTCCGCCCTTGAAAGGGTTGACTTTGAATTGTTGAGAGCATCAGGATGCATTGAAGTTCTTCTGGGGCTGGAATCAGCGGATCCCCAACTGCTTGCCAACATGAACAAAAATGCCACGCCGGCACTCTACGCCAGAGTGGTGGAACAGCTGATGTCCGTGGGAATCGATGTGTCCTGCTATTTTATTTTTGGTTTTCCCGGTGAAACCGCAGAAACAGTTAAAAAAACGCGCAATTTTATTAGACGCATTGAATTCCCGGAGCTTCCCGGGACGCTCTCCTGGGCCCTTTTTCCATTTAGTGTGGCGCCGCTCAGTCCAGTCTATCAACCCGAAATGCGCCGGAAATACGGATTGAACGGTTACATGGACCAATGGGCGCATGACACCATGACATCAAAGGAGGTAACGGGGCATATTGAACGGGTCTTCAATGCCTTGGAGCATTCCTGCCCCATATACCGGAACGATCACCTCGGGATGCTTCATGATGACCTCTCACCGGCAGAACGAAAACGGTTTTTTCTGGCCCGCCACCGGCTTTCAAAAAAAGCCATTTCTAAAAAGCTTTCCAGAAACGAAATCATGGAGACTTTTGCACATGCCTTTCGACGGTCTAACTAAACTTTAACACTTTCTCCCGGTTGACATTTTTCGGATTTCTGTGTTAAAAATTTTTGTCAGTATTTTTCGGTCAATTCAAACAAAAATGAGGAGTTCCACATGCAGAACAAACTTCGAAACATCGTTGCTCTTTTGGGTATTTTGGCCCTTGTTGCCGGGTGTTCATTTTCTTATTCCAGCGGCACGTCCAGTGATTCAAGCAAATCCAGTTCCGCCTCATCCGGGGGTTCTGAGACCGACCCGAAAGACGCCAAAAGATCTTTTATGGGTGATGTCAGCGCCTACACGACCAGCGTCGCAAAAAAGGGTGATGCGGAGGCTTACCTGCGGGAATTGGGCAAAATTGCCGAGCGACACGGCATCACCGATTGGGAACAGAATACGGATACTTACCATGCCATCGGCACCGGTTTGAGACGGGCCGGTATTTCGCGTGATCAAGTCAAAAATGTATACTTTATTCCGGCACTGGCAGCAAAAGAGAAAAACGCACTCGTGCTTATTACCGAAAGTTACCAGCCCTAATTGTCAAGAGGGGGAACGGCAACGTTAAAACTTTCAAGGCGTTTACGTTATTCAATTTTTCTGGGTACGGATTTTCTTCGCCGAAAATGTGCCTCCTCCGTAAGAGTGTTTCCCATGCCTTTGTGTCGGGGCTGATTCTTGTGCTACAGGTGTTTTGGTTCCAAGCGGTTCCCGCTGAAAGCAAAACACCTGCAACATCAACTCCGCTGCAATTCATCTATATCGATGCCAATGTGGGCGGCTCAAGTGGTGGGCACAGCGCATTGCGTATCGGTAATACCGTCTACCATTTTCAATATTTTCCCAACGGGCTTTTCAAGCTGGTCCGTGAAAGATGGTCTTATTTCCGTTATATCTACAACGACCTGGAAAACAGAACGCTTTACATGGCACACATTGATATCGAAGCCCCTGATCTTCAAACGCTTCAAGACTCTCTCGACCGTTTTTATCTGATCCAGGAAGCCCACATGGCTCGCCTGCATGATCTTTCCGCAGACGTGGCGATTTTGAACGATCTCTGTAGCGGAAATTTCGAAATGTCTATCAATGGTGCGGGACTGTTTGCTTTCGACAGTCCGGCCGATGCGGCCAGCCTGCGGCTTTTCTCAATGATAAATGCAGCTTGCGGGAGGGCGTATTTGGAAAGAAAAAAGGAAACACTCAACGCGCAATTTTCAAAAATACCCATTACTGCAACCCGCATAATACCCAACGATATCACTTCCCAAGTCTATCCCACGGGCATTGAAACCCTCTCCGTGAAGTATTCGGAAAATCGACTCAAATGGATGGCCCTTGACGCCCTGGATCACGCCTTTCCTCTCCGGAAAGGGATTCTGATATGCATGGATGACTTCGCCCGACCGGGCGATCGAAGAGGTCTGACAAAGAATGAACGGGACAAGCTCTCAGCGTATGCCGATACCCTTGAGGCATCGGTCATCCGTTTGCTTTCATCCAGTCGCCCTGATTGGGGTTATCCATTGCTGCTGGCCAATGCCAGATTTCAGGCGATCACGTGGTCCCTTAAACGGAACAGGCTCTATCTGCTGGACCCTTTTCCGGAATCCTCCAAATCCGTAAATGTCGAGAAGTTGGAGGGTGACCCGGCCGTCACCAGGAAGCTGGCTGATCGCGCATGGCGTAAATACTGGGAAATCCGCCGCAGCACATTTGCAGAGGACGTCCTGGATGAACGAACCTACAATCGCATGGAAGAGGGTGCGGGACGTTTTGCCGAACTCGAAAACGGCCGGCTGAACGGCAACGTCATTCGTGTGGCCTATGGAAGGCTCATGCCTTCCAGAGCCGGCACAGTCCCTCTGATCGATGTGGGCGTTTCAAAGCGGACCTTAACCCTGGCGCTGACCGGTGCCCGAATGAACCGGAAAACCTATTACGATCAGTTAAAAGATTGTTATCCTTACGACCTGATCAAACAGAACTGCGCCACCGAATTGATTCAGAACATGAACGCCCCATTTCAGAAACATGAAAGGGTTGCAGAGGTGCTGGGTGGAAAAATCACTCCGGGTGAAGACTTCGGCTTTATCCCTTTCAGACTCTTTGACCTTGTGAAAAGTCGGTATCGGGTCGTTAAAATCGATGTGTTGCCCGGCTATAGAAAACGCATGCTGATCGAGAAAACCGAAAATGCCGGCAGTTATTTGCAAGAGTGCAATACCCTGACATCGACCCTCTATCACGGTTCCAAAGGAGATACACAATTCATATTTTTTACGGACGATGTGGTCTGGATTCGACCGCTCTACGGGCTAATCAACGGTGCCTATGGCCTTATCACGGCTGCATTGGGCGTTTTTACACTACCAGTGGATGGTGGAGAGCTGTCCGTGTCAGGGATTGAAGGAACCCTGTACAGTCTGCCCGAGATTTTTTTCTTCAACATTCGCAAAGGAAGTTTCGATTATGTGGATGAACATTTTGATTCGGAAACGGCTTCGCTGGAACGTTCATCCCCTGCGTTCGATCGACACGTATCTCCTTGAAAATTTTGTTAATTCCTGGCATCTTGAAAACTGGCCGTTGAAGGACAAAATCGGCGCCGCTTTCGCCGCGGGTGGAGGAATTTCCATTGGAGAGGAAGCCGTGCGCCATAGCATTCACCGTTCAATGATGATTCATGGGATGATCATCGTTGGTGCAGAAAGAGGTGATAAATGCCGGCATTTCATTTGTATCTTTCTTGATACGCACTGTTGCGTCCTGCACCCTTTACGTGCAGTGTCACAGAAAAGGTTAGTCCTTTAACGGTTCGAGGAACGAGACAATCCTTTGTTCTTATGCCAGTGCCGGGCCGAGGTTACTCATTTCGTCCCCATTTACCTTGTGCGAGTGGGTTCGGCCGGAAGCTGATGATTTCAATTGCTGAGTTCTAATTGCGGATTGTGGAACGGCTTAACGCCGGGCCATGCGGTCCAGCACCAGAACCACCACGAACCCCAAAACGCCCAGGCATACCGCGGCTGTGACCTCACCGGTCCATTGGGCGGGAAGGATGTTTTTCTGAACCAGGGGAATCACTTTGCCCCCGCTCTCCATGATGCTTTCCAGGGTCTCCTTGAAAGGCCACACCTTCCTCAAAGAACCCAACATCAGCCCCGTCAGAAAGGCCACCATATAGTCGTGATATTTGGCGAGAAGCCAGCCCAAGAGCCGCGAAAAAGCCGCCAAACCGACACATGCTCCCGCCGCGACAATGAAAAGTACCAGTAGATTACGATCATTCACCGCTTCGAGGATATACTGGTACTTCCCCATGAGCACCAGTATGAAGGAGCCGGATATGCCGGGCAGGATCATGGCGCAGATGGCGACGGCCCCGGAAATGAATAAGAACCAAGGGGCATCGGGCGTCGCCCCGGGCACCAGCCCCACCAGGAGATAGATCCCCACGAGACCGGCCAGAAAACTGAGCCAGGTCATCCGCCCCCAGCTTTCGACACGCCTGCTGACGGTCACCACCGACGCCAGGACCAATCCGAGGAAAAAGGACCAGATGAGTACCGGCTGATTTTGAAGCAGCCAGGCGAGCACCTTTGAAAGGCTGAAAACAGCCAGCAAAATGCCGCATCCCAGGGCCAGCAGAAAGCGCCAGTGGGTATGATCCATGAACGCTCTCATTTTTGCGGCCAGAATCAAACGGAGGCTTCTGAGATCAAAGGATCTGATGGCATCGATCAGTTCTTCGTAAATGCCCAAAATAAAAGCCATGGTGCCACCGCTGACACCCGGCACCACGTCGGCCGCGCCCATGGAGAATCCTTTAGCGGTCAATAACAGGTAATCCCTCAAAGTTCTCTTTTGATATCCTGGCATTTTGGTTAAACTCCGACTGAAATCGTTCTACCCGAGCATTTTCCCGGCCGTTCAGAAAAGAATAACGGTCAGCGCGCCCACGACAAAGCAATAGGGCGCAAAATAGTAGAAATGCCCCTTCCTGACCATGCCCATCAGCAGTTTCAAGGCAAAGAAGCCGACCACCGCCGCGGAAGCAAATCCCAAGAAAAGGGGCCACGCTCCCACCCGCGCAAGGGCATCGGATTTCAGCTGGAGCGCCACGGCGCCGACGATGGCGGGGATGGACAGCAAAAAGGAGAACCGGCCCGCAATCTCTCTTCTCAGCCCAAGCAGAAGGGCGCACACGATGGTGGCGCCCGACCGGGAGATACCCGGAACAATGGCGAGGCCCTGTACGGCGCCGATGGCAAGGGCCATCCAGACATTTATCCGGTCCCATTTTTCGTGTGTTTCGGAAATGAATTTCGTAATCCCCGTGATCAGGCCCGTTACCAGCAACATGGCGCCGACGATGGTCACCGCGCCAAAAAGCCTTTCCAGGGGATCCTTGAAAATCAAACCGATCAGTGCCGTGGGGATCGATCCCACCACCACCATGACGGCCATGGACGCGTGGGGGCCGAAATCGGTTTTCCCATTGGATTCCGGCTTCAGCCAGGACCACAATTCCTGAATCATTTTCGCAAGATCCGAACGAAAAAAGACGCAGACGGCCAAGAGCGTCCCCAGATGCAGTGATGTATCCAGAAGGATTTCGGGCTCTTTGAGGCCCAGAAGGTGCTCAAGGATGACCAGATGTCCGGAACTGCTGACGGGCAGGAACTCCGTCAACCCCTGAACGATTCCCAGCAACGTGGTTTCAAGACTGTTCATCAGTCGATGTTCCCCTCGCTCCGGCGGCCGACATCCCTCGTCAATCTTTCCACAACCCTATGGCGCTGTTCAGCGGCGCCCCGAAGTAGTCCGCCACAACTTGACATTTGGTCATGAAAAGGAAAAAGGCCGGAATCTTCAAATCGCGAAAATAGACCGTTTCAAAATTGGCCATACCTTTGGAAACGATCAGGTCGGCCTTCTCCACCAGCGCCACAAACTCGGGAGAAACCCCGCGCCAGTCAATACCGCAGCCGTCGGTACCGGTGTTCATGATGTCATGGAACATGCCTTTGAAGCTAAGGGATTCAATCTCGGCAACGGATAAATCATTCAGGCTCGGTCCACCCTTGACCACCAGCACGGTCCGGCGGGCCTTCTTTTGAATATGCTGAAAGAGCGGCAGATCAAAGAATATCTCACCCGCGTTGTCCGTCAGATATAGAATCGTACCCGGATCATTGGCCAGGAAATCCTGAAGTCGGTCCAGGTCGTCGTGAAAATAATCGAGATCACGTCCAGCCTGTTCAACCACATCGTTCATCGCATCTTCCGGAGAACGAAAAAAATCGAAGCCGTTCCCGAGCACAGCCAGATTTGCCAGGGACCGGAAGTCCTTGCCGATTCGTTCCCTTACGCTCTCATAAACCGACGCCGCCAAGGCCATTTCCCTGGATTTTACGGCTTGATGGAAATCTTCGATGCCCGAAACCCCTTTGATCAACCGCAGAATATCATTGGCAGCGTCAGGGGTGGGCCGCCTTTCCATTGCCACATTGGCCAGAATGCGTTTTATTTCGGACCGGATATGCGTCTTTTGAGACCCGATCGCCTCACATCCTACCATTTCGATCAGGTCTTCACCCAAGTTTCCGAGACACACTTCGCAGCGCGGACCGAGAAGAATCGCTCCCGTGCCGCTGTTTGCTTCTAATTCATTGAAAGAACTCACGATAACACCTTTCGTAAAAACAGAACAAAATAATGTTGTATCATCTAGTATAAAGTGTTTGGATTATTGTCAACTCATTTGTAGATCAGCATTATTGAATTATGTTTAGGGGATAGGTTGAACAGAGGTTTCTGAAAAATCTATGGCCGAAAATAACGGTTGCTAAATGAATACCCCATATTATTCGAATGGTTACGCTTTTCTCGCAGATTCTGATCAAGTATGCGCATCTGCCATGCACTCAGTTTTACCTGATTTTCACATAACATACCAACCATATTATGGAAAAATTGTTGACTTGCGCCTACCGGCATGGCAAAGTATGCGCAAAATGATTGTTTATTGCACATACTTTGCCATGGGGTGGATATGGATGCGGAAAAGGCCATCAAGGAATTTCAAAAACGAAAAGTGGTCACAATCGAAGAGATTGCGGATCTCCTCGATTCTTCCGTGACCACCGCCAGAAGACAACTGAAAAAATGGCGGACTTACACGAGCTTTAATATGAATGGGCGTTATTACAGTCTTCCGGGAATTCCGCGATTTGATGAACACGGCATATGGAAATACCGGGAGATCCTTTTTTCACAATACGGAAACCTTATGCAGACAATTTCTCAGCTTATCGAGAGATCTGAAACGGGATTGAATGCCAGACAGATTGCCCAACTGGCGAGAAAAGCATCAAGGACGTTTTGTATACTTCTCCGAGGAAAAATATCAGGAGCAAAAATCGGGATTGTCCAGACCGCATCATGTAAGATTTCCGACAGATTCGGAAAGCGTGATGATTCTTGTTCAACTTGTCAAATACCCTCATAGCAGCATCGAGGAA
>ADZZ01000336.1 GCA_000179315.1 delta proteobacterium NaphS2 | reverse complement strand
GGACCGGATGTGTAATATCGGCCAGGAGACCGATGGCGATACCGCATACCAACCCTGAAAAAATCGCCCAGAAAGCACCGAAAGGCATACCAAGGCTTTTGGTAATGATGATGGTCAGAACCACGAAAATGATGGCGGCTACGTAGGTGGTATATCGCAAGGCGCCGGCAGGGTTTCCTTTCTGAAAGAGTTTGATGGAAAATACACCGAAAAAGGAGCTGAGCAGACCGGCGGTGACCACCAGGACCGGCATGGCCATGTATTTCAGTTTGATAACGGTTTCGTCCAAGCCCTGAAGGATGGGAAATTCCTTAAGGAACTCAGGGGTAATGGCCATGGTGGCACCGATGGCGATGGTGGCAATGACCGATCCCACAAAAGATTCAAAAATATCCGCACCCATTCCTGCGATGTCACCCACATTGTCACCCACGTTATCAGCGATAACGCCAGGGTTTCTGGGATCATCTTCGGGAATGCCCGCTTCCACTTTGCCCACCAAATCAGCGCCCACATCCGCCGCCTTGGTGTATACACCGCCGCCCACACGGGCGAAAAGGGCGATGGAGCTGGCGCCCATGGCAAAGCCGTTGATATACTCCGCGGTGTTTGGATCGCCGCCGTATACCCAAAACCAGAATCCTACGCCCAACAATCCGAGACCGGCGACGGCCAGACCCATGACGGATCCCGAAAAATAGGAAATATTCAAGGCCTTGGGCTGGCCGTGCTTGTTGGCGGCCTCAGCGGTCCGCGAATTGCCGCGGGTAGCGGCGGTCATTCCTGAAAAACCGGCCAGCATGGAGCACAGCGCACCGGTAATAAAGCAGATGGCGGTTTTCCAGGCGACGCCCCAGCCCAGAAGAATAAAGACGATACCGATAAAGACGATGAGTACCGTATATTCCCTTTTCAAAAAGGCCATGGCGCCAGTATGGATGGCATCCTCCAGCTCCGCCATCAGTGGATTCCCGTTTGGCTGCTTTTTGACATAATTGTAAATCAGCCAGGCAATAATGAGACTCAAAATTCCCACAAAGGGAGCTAATTTTGTTAATCCCTGCATCACTTCTTCCTCCTTAAATTATTAATCTTCGGCAATTGATATGGTTCATTGCCGTTTGAACCCCTTCCAAAACAAACATTTCGGCTGCGTCTATGGCAGTTCGAATAACATTTTCCGCGAGTTTTTTTTCATTATCGTAGAAATCACTCAACACATAATCCGCAATCGGCTCCCCGTGGCAAGGGCGGCCAATGCCGATTTTGACCCGTGAAAATTCCGAACTTCCCAAAATTTCAATGATTGATAAAACACCTTTATGACCACCTGCCCCACCGTGTTTGATAACCTTGATTCTTCCCAGCGGAAGGTCCAGATCATCGTGTATGACCAGTAGTCTGTCCAATGCCAGGTCATAGTAGTGAAGACAGTCCCCGACCGATTCACCACTTCTGTTCATGAAAGTCAGGGGGCAAAGAAGAATAATTTTCGTGCCCCGAAAATTAACAAGGGCATGTTTTGAGCAAAAACGACCATTTCTGAGGGTTGCCCCAAGGGATTTCCCCCATTGCTCAACGGATTTTAAACCTACGTTGTGCCTGGTGTGTTCATATGGCGGCCCAGGATTCCCGAGGCCTGCAATCAGATACAAATTCCGTAAATTAAGGTTCACCCCCTTTCAACTATTCTGTTTCTTTAGATGCTTCGGCGGCTTCTTCTCCCGAACCCTCCGTTTCTTCACCTTCTAACGCTTCTTCCATTCCTTCCTCAGCCTCTTCTTCAGCTTCCAGATCAGCCAGCGCAGAACCCTTGATGTTAACCACGGCAACGGTCAGATTTGGTTCTTCCATGATTTGAATCCCTTCCGGAAGTTCCAGATCTCCAATACGAACCGTATCTCCCACATTGAGATCCGCAATATCAATTTCCAGAAATTCGATCAGCTTATCGGGAAAACACGTAATGGTCACTTCCCTTCGAATCTGCTGAAGAATCCCACCCTCTTCTGCGACACCAATGGGCGTATTGAGCAGGTGGACGGGAATCGGYAATGTTATTTCCCTGTCATTGGAGATTTCATAAAAATCCGCATGAACGAAAGTGTTTTTCAGTGGGTCGACGGTGAGTTCTTTGACCATCACTTTTTTGATGGTTTCACCCTGATCGGTATGAATTTTGAGGTCTAAAATGGCATTTTCACCCTTGCCTGCCTTTTCAAGTTCCAGAAGGCGTGAATATTCGATACGCAACATTATGGGGTCGACGCCCGGGCCGTAAAAAATAGCAGGAATCTGGTTGTTCTGCCTCAATCTTCTGGCTGCACCTTTTCCTGTTTCAGTTCTGATATGGGCAGCAAGCGCTAATTGACTCATTAGGATTATTTACCTCCAACATTAATTAATAAAATTTTTCACAAAGTATGGCAACCCAATCTTTCGGGCATGCTTTCCAAGGTTACACGAACAGCGTGCTGACCGAGTTGGAATCGTTTATTCTCTTGATGGTTTCTCCCAAAAGTTCAGCGATGGAAAGCTCGATTATCTTCGAACATGCTGCACCGGCCTTGCTGAGTGGAATCGTATTCGTTGTTACAAGGCTGTCGATGGGAGATGCTTCGATTCTTTCTATGGCGGGTCCGGAGAGGACGGGATGTGTGCAACATGCGTAAAGCGTGTTCGCACCCCTTTCGCTGAGCGCCCGGGCAGCCTGGGTCAGCGTTCCCGCCGTATCAACCATGTCGTCCAGAATGATGGCTGTCTTGCCTTCGACTTCGCCGATGATGTTCATGGCTTCGGCAACATTGGGTGTAACCCGCCGTTTATCGATGATGGCCAGTGATGCTGAAAGCCGTTTGGCAAAGGCCCGCGCCCGTTCAACGCCTCCGGCGTCCGGGGATACGATCACCCGGTCCCCGTTTGTGTTATCGTGGATGTATTTGAGCAGAATGGGCGCCGCAAAGATATTGTCCACGGGGATATTGAAGTATCCCTGGATCTGTCCCGCATGGAGATCCATGGCCACTACACGATGGGCACCCGCCGTGGTAATGAGGTCGGCAACCAGCTTGGCACTGATGGGCACCCGCGGTTTTACCTTGCGGTCCTGTCTTCCATAACCATAATAGGGAATTACCGCGGTGATACGCTTGGCGGAGGCTCGCTTCAGAGCATCCATGATGATGAGAAGCTGCATCAGGTTGTCGTTGACCGGGGTGGAGGTGGACTGTATGACAAAAACATCACGTCCTCTGATGTTTTCACCCAGCTCGACTCTGGTTTCGCCGTCGCTGAAGGTTTTGGCAAGGATTTTTCCGGGGCTGACGTCCAGATAACGGT
>ADZZ01000337.1 GCA_000179315.1 delta proteobacterium NaphS2 | reverse complement strand
AGGCCGAGTGAGGCGACGGCTTTCACTGTCCGTCCATGAGCTTTGGCTCAAAGGCTTGTGGTGCGTTATCACATATCCGGTTTTGCAAAAGAGGAGTTGCTCCCTTATCTGAAACACCGGCTTGAGTTGGCCGGAACCCAGATGGATCTTTTTGAACAGCCGGCTCTTGAAGCGCTTTTTCAGGCGACAAACGGTCTGCCACGCAAAATCAATCTGCTGGCACACCTCTCATTGAATGTGGCGGCACTGCAGAATGCCCAGCTTGTATCGGCTGAACATATTCTTACCGCAGTGGAGGAAACGGGATAGTGCTAAACCTGCATGATCAGATTCGGTGAAACAGAGGCGAGCTCTGCTGAGGAGCAACTCGCCAAGGGATAGCCGGATAGGCGACGACGAAATATCGTCATCGGGAGGGGAGTCTTCGGGCTCCCCTTTTTATGTGATATTTCCGAGGAGCCTTCATGCCTAAAAAAACCTCGGGGTTTGGGGCAGAGCCCCAAGGGTTTTCTCGAAACAGCACCCCGATCAGAAGATAGGCAGTCCGTCACGCATCGCCTTGCAACGATAAATCAATCAGGCAAAAACAAAATATTCTTCGTGCTTTATTGTGGACAATATCCGGTGGGATAATGTGAACGGCAACAGTAGAAGCGACCAAAAGCCCTCAATTGTATTGACATGAACTTCACAGAAGCCATCGCCGTCTTCATCTCTGGCATATTCTCCCTTACCATGACAAACAGTCTTATGGGTATAGCCCCAGTCAGTGAGATGATTGTAAATGCTGTACTCATCTGTATTCACCAAGGTTCCTGGTGTTATAACAGACCGCAAAATCGGTTCGATGGTTTTTTGTTTAACGTCTGGAAGCATAAAAATGGCGACATCCCCGGAACGTTCAATGATTCCGAGGACAGGAGGTTTTTCTTTTTCAAGAGTTCCTCGGCCCGGAGCACCCTTGAGCGCTCTGCACCGTGGTGCTCGCCCTTTCTGACGAACTTTTTCCGGATGCCCTTTATGCCCTGCAATTACGTATACTTCGTCGCACTCTACTACCCCACTGACTTTACATCCCGGCTTCCTTGCAGCGATTTCGCTCCGAAGCAAAATAGTCATCCTGTGGGCGACATCCGGATTAAGGTCCAGCTCCGCGGCGATTTGCCTGTTGGATAGGTTTAGTCCCATGAGGTATAACATGACGATCCATACTCTGATGGGATGGTGTTTTCTTGCCAGAATGGTACCCGTAAAATCGTTGAAACGGCAACCGCAGTTATTGCATTTATAGTTCCGACAAAGCGGAGCATTACGTTTGTGACCGTTCTTTTTGACCCGGTTTGAGGTACATTTTGGACAACAAATACCACATGGCCACTTCTTTTCTCTGAAGAATTCGTAGCACTTAGCGGGGTCGATGAGTTCAAGGATTCCAATCTCCGGATTTGTAGACGATTTTGTGGTCATGGCTATCTGCATATTTAAGTGGACAGAAAGCCATCTTATTTATACCAAATCTGAGAAAT
>ADZZ01000338.1 GCA_000179315.1 delta proteobacterium NaphS2 | reverse complement strand
GAGTACACGATTTGCTGACAAAATTTGGGCAAGGTTAACCCATATGGTGTATATGATCAGACAGCAAATGTTGGCTGGTCAGCGTTGGCATTGATCATGACACATCATCCTTTGCTGTCGAGAGTATCCGTCGTTGGTGGAAAAGAATGGGCCAGCAAACTTATCCGGAAGCAAAACAACTTCTCATAACGGCGGATGGAGGCGGTAGTAACGGATATCGAATTCGGCTTTGGAAAATTGAACTTCAACGGTTTGCAGATGACCAAGGTCTTGAAATCTCCGTGTGCCATCTCCCTCCTGGCACAAGCAAATGGAATAAAATTGAACATCGAATGTTCAGTCATATCAGCATGAATTGGCGTGGCAAGCCGTTGACGAGTCACGAGGTAATTGTGAATCTGATAGCCAACACAACCACTCGACAAGGCCTTAAGATTCAGGCTGAGATTGACTCCAACAGTTATCCAAAGGGGATCAAAGTAACTGACACCGAACTTGAGAACGTCAATTTGTTTAAGGCCGATTTTCATGGCGAATGGAACTATTCTATTCGCCCTAAATGTTCAAGTTATTAACGGACAGACTCTTAGTGCGGAGGGGTTTGAACAGGCCGTTATTTCCGAACCAGCTGTCACAAACGATTATTATGTCAACGCCGGCAAAGTGTTGAGCTACCTGAATTACCATCTCGACAGCTTGTTGGAGTTTGGTTTGGAAAGAAACGACCTTTCCGGCAACCCTCATATTGTCCGATTTGGCATTTATGGCCTTTTGGGGCAAATAAAATCGCTGTGAAAGGGGGAGACAAGCCCATCGTCCTTTGATGACCTTTAACAGACCAATAAGAACCACATTCTGTGCCCATGGATATTTGGATTGATTGTCCTTTGCGGCATGATCGAAGATATGAGAACATCCGAAGATGTTGCGACCTGTCTTTGGATTG
>ADZZ01000339.1 GCA_000179315.1 delta proteobacterium NaphS2 | reverse complement strand
AAGTATTGCGCTTCATCAATAATCAGCACTGGCCTGATTTTGGATTCCAGACAGAGTCGGTTGACCTCCATATGGATGGAACGATAAAGGGCTGCCAGGCTCCGTTCCGTGGTTAGCCCCATTTCCCAGGCAATGGATTTGTAGATATCCGTTACATTGCCGGTGGTCAGAGGAACGTAAAACACCCGGTACAGACCCGTATTCAGAGAAGCGGCCATCTTTCGGCAGATACTGGTTTTCCCGCTGCCCACTTCTCCGGTGACAAGCCCGATACCGCGCAGCTTCAACAGATAATGGAGCCGGGCTTCAAGCTCATCAGCAGCTTTTGAACCAAACAGTTTGTCCGGTTCCAGATCTTTTTCAAAAGGGTAGTGGGTCAGCCCATAGACCTTTTTATACATAGCCATCCCCCTTTTCGGCTTCGGAGATCCTGCTGAAGTTAACAGGTTGTTTGGGTCTGCTTTCCCGCTTATGATCGACGGCCTTTTCAGGATCAAGTGCTTCAATGGTTTTAGACGGGCGATCACGTTTCACAAAGCAATTGGCGTAGGTGTCCACCAGTTTCGCCTTTTGGACGAAACGGCCGTTGTGACAGACCTTTATCTCTTTGCCCTGCTCGGAAGGGTTGTAGCGGAGTGTTACGGTCTCTCCCACCAGGGAAGCGTCAATTTCATAGGCCATACCGTTCAGACTTACGGTACGGTCTTTCTGCACTTTGCGTTTTGATTCAAAAAGGAAAAGGTCGTCCAGGTCATCGCCCGGTTCGGGATATCGGACCTTCTCACCCACTCTGGCCCAGCGATCAAGGGGCGTTTCGCAGAGACTCCGATGGGGCGAACGGTGGTACTCTGTTTCGATATAGGTCCAAAGTGCTCTGTTGATCGCTTTCAGATTCAACATATGTTTTCCGAAAGCATCGGGAGAAACTGCAATCGTACCGTTCTGACATCTCTCGATTTTCCCTTGGCCGCTGCATGGTAGGGTCTGGCGTGAAT
>ADZZ01000340.1 GCA_000179315.1 delta proteobacterium NaphS2 | reverse complement strand
TGCGCCACAATGAACAAAGGATTGTTCCAGTTCTACCAGCTTTCGCCTGCTTATTCCGTGTGATTCAGCAACGGACCGTTGGCTGTCCCGATTCGTCCATAAACGATAGAGCGCCTCATAAGATTTGAAAAAAGGCTCGTCTTCATATTCGAATGGGACAGGTGACTTCGAATTCGCTAATGCGCTTCTCACTCGATGCGGAATTCTCTCGAAATACTTTCTCGTGGACTCCGTAAAAACCATGTTATCCGTATGTCCTAAAAAATATGTTTTTGGAAACCAAATGCGGCATATGTGTAGTATGGAAATAATACACATTATTCTGGTCGATTTCAAGACATTTTCAGGGTTTTTGCAGAAAATATGCATTTTTTGTGGTATTATCGGAAAGCCGTTTAAGACCATGAAATTGGAAATTGTTCATGTCTATTCAGATTGTTATACCGTTTTGTCTCCCTTTCCCGGGGTGCGTCTGGCAGTGATTGAAAGGTGCGTACAATTTCACATATACGGATAAGGCAGAAAAAGCGCGCTTTTTGGAGTACTGATAGTCAAATGTATCAAGAAACGGTCGAGTAAAATCGTTTATCAATACAGTTGGTTAGCTTTTAGATCGGTTCAATTTCCTGAAATGAAGCGCTGTTTTTGGTAATATTTGCGGTTGGTGTTTTGGCTCCCCCACAAGCCTGGAAAAGTCTGATATTAGAACCATCGACCGATGGTTGAAGGATGATAAGGATCGTCCCAAAAAGCAGCGGCATACGGCGGTGCGGGTTTTTAATCGTCTCAAACAGGAGCATGCTTTTCAAGGATCTGAGACAACTGTCCGGCGATATGTTCGCGAGGCAAAATTGAGATTGGGCGTTAGTGGTCGTGAGGTATTTATACCATCAGATCCACAGACCGGCGTCGAAGCCGAGGTGGACTGGGGAAACTGCATTGCCATTTTAGGGGGTGTCGAAACACGGCTGAAACTCTTTTGCATGCGATCCAAATTTTCCGGAAAGCATTTGGTTCGGTGTTATCCCTGCGAGCGGCAACAGGCCTTTTTTGACGGTCATATAAAAGGGTTCTCATTTTTTGGCGGTGTTTTTCCTGTCCTAATCTATGACAACCTAACAACCGCGGTCCAAAAGATACTGCGTGGGAAAAATCGTGTTCTCCAGGAGTCGTATGACAAGTTCCGGGGGTACTACAATTTTGAGCCCCGGTTCTGCAATCGGGGTCAAGGTCATGAAAAAGGCGGTGTCGAGGGTTTGGTGGGATATGCACGACGCAACTACATGGTTCCTGTTCCAAAGTCCGATTCCCTGGAAGAACTGAACCAAAGACTTCTCAAAGATTGTCTTTCCTATGGCGGTCATCAAATTGGCGGCAGGGAGCACACGGTCAATGAACTGTATGAGAAGGAAAAGGGGGATCTGTTGTCCCTGCCGGACATCCAGTTCAGCAACCTTGAAACCGCAGGCTGCAAGGTGGATAAATACTCCACGGTCATGGTGGATAAGAATCGATATTCGGTCCCAACAGCGTATGCCTATTGTAAAGTCCGTGTGGTTTTATATGTGGATGAGGTGGAGATATTTTACGGAAGCAAAAAAATCGCATCACATGGGCGACTTTTTGGGAACAACAAATGGAGTCTTCTCCCTGAGCATTATCTTGAACTGATTTTAAAGCGGCCCCAGGCATTTGAATCAGCCCGTGTTATCAGGCAATGGCGTTCGAACTGGCCTGTTTGTCTGGAACGGCTTTTGGATAAATTCTGCCAAAAGCAGGGATATACCAAAGGTGTCAAGGAGTTCATTCTGGTTTTGATGCTCTACAAAGGCCACTCTGCCGAAGCCATCGAATCGGCAGTTGAGACGGCGCTATCATCGGGGGCGGGCTCCAGCCAGGCCGTTAAACACATCTTAATCCATAGAGAATGTGGCAGGGATCAATCGTTTTCAGCCCTGGAAAACTGGCAGACCTTTCCGGCTCCGGACGTATCCATTTACGGACAGATCGGAGGTGGACGATGAACGCCGGTATGAAAGCACTCTTAATTGAGAATCTCAAAAAATTGAAACTGTCCACGATGCTCCGTGAGCTGGAGGGCGTGATCCGTCAAGCGAATCAGGAGAGCCTGAGTTATGAGGAATTCCTTTTAAATCTGAGTGAGGCCGAAGTTCAGACCCGACAGGAGAATGGCCGCAAAAGGCGACTGCAGGAGGCCAAATTCCCCATCTTAAAGCCAATGGAAACATTCGATTTTGATGCAGCTCCCGGACTGGACGTCCGGCTCATGAAGGAGCTTGCCAATTGCGATTACGTGAAAAAAAACCGCAATATAATTTTTGCTGGGAAAAGCGGCGCCGGGAAAACGCACCTATCCACAGCTTTGGGCATGGAGGCTTGCAAGCAGGGAATCAGGTCCCGTTTTGTCACCGGCTGCGGCCTAGCCAATGAACTTATTGAAGCCAGAGATGAAAAACAGTTAGGCGAGCAGTCAAACGGTATGCCTCTTACGGACTGCTCATTATTGATGAACTGGGATACATTC
>ADZZ01000341.1 GCA_000179315.1 delta proteobacterium NaphS2 | reverse complement strand
TTTTCGCTTCCGGATCTCGTGTTTTCTCATGATCCAGGTCAGACTTTGATAAGGAATCGTGATCTGATGGCGGCTTTCCAGTTCCTCCGCCACTCGCACGGCATTTCCTTTGCATTCCTTGAAAAGATCGCGGATTAAAGGGACATGTTCTTCATGCCGGGATTCTCTGTGGGGTGCTGCTTCATCCGGATCCTTTAAGATCTTCGTGATGGTATTTCGGCTGACCTTGAGCGTTCGGGCGATTTTGCGCAAACTCATACCGGTATGAGTTTGCG
>ADZZ01000342.1 GCA_000179315.1 delta proteobacterium NaphS2 | reverse complement strand
TAACACCCCATGAGCCGCAAAAACGGCATCTCGGACCCACGCCGGACCACCTGGAGGGCACCTTATCACCGGATGACGGGGGTGTTGAACCCTGATCATCCACGGTTTTTTTACTTTTTTTTATTCTTCGCCGACGTTCCGCCCTCCGATGAGCTTTGCGGCCTTTTTCTGTTTGCCGGTAACGGCGTTGTGCTTGTCGTCGCTGTTCCGTGCGGGCTTGTTCACGACATTGATCGCTACAGTACGCCTGGCCTCTGAAACAGCTCCGGCACACATGGAAAATGAATCCACAACTTTTACACTGGATTTTTTTTTAGAAGCCTTAAGGGCATGACGCCTTTGATCTTGAAAAGGATCAAAAGCAGACCTATGATGGGTATGCTTTATATTGTCCGGGGAAGACGGTCTGCTTCTGTTTTTCCCAAAAAAAGAGGCCCGAAGCGGCAACTTCGGGCCTTACCTTTTTTAATAAATCAGACCCCCCATCGCTCAGTGGGTCTATATTAACTCCCCAAAATCATACCCGAAAATGGAACCAAATGCAGATTTTCCACATAACTCCACGAAAGTAAACTGAATCTCTCTTCCGCTGTCTTTTTTTCGTTCAATATTTTCGCGTGTCTTGATCCCGTTCAAAACTGTCTCCCACAACAGAAACCCATCCGTGAACCAGTTTCGCTCAAGGGATCTAAGTCTCGGCAGACCACACAACTCCAATTGAGGTTTAAGTTCAAAGCCCCAATGGTTCAGTTTTCATTAGCAAGGCTGGTTCGGTTAAGATTAGCGTTGAAGGATAGATGCCTGTGTGTAAGAAAAATGGAATATACTGAAAACCACGAATGGGAGTTCACCAAAGGTGGGTGTCCTTTCTTTCCTTTCTCAATAAAGCGGAAAATGGACTTCGCTGATGAAAATGAACTCAGAGTAATTTATGGTAAAGGTAAGGGGTGCATAGAAGGATCTCCGCTATATAAAGCCGAGGAGATTGTCGGTACGTCGGTGAGAATCAGAATTGATCCCTCGCTCTTAATTGATGAAATAGTCCTATCACCAAAATCAACCACGTCGGTTCTTCAGAAAGTTATGAAAATTTCTAAGCAGGCTGGATTGTATGTTCCCATAGTCCCTTCAGGCCTGCTTTAGTTGATGGAATTTATCATTTTGAAACCATAATAACGGGATTTCACCAAATCCCAAAAGCCTCAAGGTACTTAGGATCTAATGAATTCCGGACTTTCGATAGTGGAAAATGAATAACGACTTCTATGTATACATACTCAAATATCCAGATGGAAAACCTTTCTACGTTGGAAAAGGTACAAGTGGTCGTTGGCTTGTTCATGAGAGTGAAGCAAAGACTCATCATCCTGCCAAGTTTTTTCACAACCCCCAAAAGGTCAATGTCATCCGGAGAATATGGCGATCCAATGGACACGTTATTAGGGAAAAAGTCATTAAAAGCATAACAGAGGAAGAAAAGCCTTCCAAGTTGAAAAACAGCTCATCGAGAAGTACGGGCTACGTATCTTTGGCGGATTACTCACCAATCAGACTTTTGGTGGGAAGGGCACTACCGGTCATAAAGACGTCAGACAGCAAAGAGCAGCACAGGCATATGTTAAAGCCTATGCCAAGATCCAAGACCGAATTCAAGTCAGCGGAGCAGTACTGACATACCTTCAGAAAAAAATCGTGGCGCAAGGCTATTCTGAAGTCATGTCGTATCTCGCTGGGGGAAATTACAAAAGAGGCTCACACACTCACAAATACGAGAAACGTACGGCCTGCCAAATCTTTGATAAAATAGATGTTCAAACGGCATATGACTATGTGATCTCTGTGGCACTAAGCACTAGCAAAGCAGAAGCACAACTTCAAGCTGAGAAAATCAAGGATATCTCCCTGAAATCCGGGCTTTTCACCGTCGAAGAAGCCAGTATGCTTGCAAGAGAAAAGGCTAGAGCTTACTTAGATTGGGAGAAACACAGTCTATATTTCCAAGAGAAACGAGATAAGATTATGTTGAATTTCTACGGTAGCGATGGACATAAAGAAGCCAGCCAAAGGAAGCTAGAGCTCTTGTGTAAAGAAGAAGAGGACTTGATGCGGAAGGAGGTACTGAAAAATCTATCGTGGAAATGAAGCATCTGTGCAAATCCAGTACGCACGCACAAGCGCACCGTACCCATCCAGCCATTTTCAGTGTGGCCTGATGAACACGAAGTTATTGCTAGCTTCCTCGTTATTATTTGCTTTTGTGTTGCTAAACAAAACCAAATTAGCAATAAAATAAACCATGAAGTCAAGCAGATAGATCAAATAGGCTTTTTCAGCCCGTTGTGAATATTGCTTTTTCTCATAGGTTTGGCAGAGACGCCTTTTACGGAAACCCATGCGGGTTTCCTTTTGGAACCGGTATTGCGTATCAACCCCAACGGCCCAGCAAGCTCATACTGAAGTTTGACAGTTGCCCCAAAAAATGGGCGCCCAAAAGCAGATAAGTACCTGATATTAAGACTTCCGGTTTCAAATTGAGCTCAAAAAGGTAGTGCCACAGAAATCAATTTGTTATATTGACAATTTAATATGTTAGGCTCTACCTTAGGGGTGTCTTTTATATGAGGAGGCCCCAATGTTCGCTCGTGCCAAGAAGTCCGGTAAGTATCAGTATTTGCAAATCGTCGAAAACAAAAAAGAGAAAGGCAAAGTCAGACAGCGTGTGATCGCTACCATCGGCCGGATGGACCAACTGCAGTCAAAGGGCCGGGTGGAAACGCTCATCCGGTCATTGTCCAGATTCTCCGAACAGGCCCTGTTGATCATCTCGGGAAAAAGCGATGTCTCCGCTGACTCCAAAAAGATCGGGCCCGTGCTGATTTTCGAGCGGCTGTGGGAAGAGGCCGGAATCAGAAAGGCTATTTCCCGGGTATTGGAAGGACGTAAGTTCGAGTTCGATGTGGAGCGCGCCATCTTCCTCACGGTCCTTCACCGATTGTTGGTATCCGGTTCGGATCGTTTCTGTCATCGCTGGTGTCGGGATTACATCATCAAAGGCATCGAAGGTTTGGAACTTCACCATCTCTATCGGGCCATGGGTTTCCTGGGTGAAGCGCTCGATGTGCAGAACGAAAGTACCGGTTTTTCGCCCAGATGCAACAAGGACCTTGTGGAGGAACTGATCTTTTCCCATCGCCGAGATCTGTTTCGGATCTGGACCTGGTAT
>ADZZ01000343.1 GCA_000179315.1 delta proteobacterium NaphS2 | reverse complement strand
TTTTGCTGGGAAAGCGGCGCCGGGAAAACGCACCTATCCACAGCTTTGGGCATGGAGGCTTGCAAGCAGGGAATCAGGTCCCGTTTTGTCACCGGCTGCGGCCTAGCCAATGAACTTATTGAAGCCAGAGATGAAAAACAGTTAGGCCGAGCAGTCAAACGGTATGCCTCTTACGGACTGCTCATTATTGATGAACTGGGATACATTCCTTTTTCCAAGGAAGGGGCACAGCTGATTTTCCAAATATTGGCGGAACGTCACGAAAGAAAATCCGTCATCATAACCACCAATAAGGGATTTGGAGACTGGACGGAAATATTTGGTGATCCCAGTATGACGGCAGCGCTGCTGGATCGGGTAACGCATAAGGCCCACATCATCAATTGCGACTGGGACAGTTACCGTTTAAAGGAAACATTGAAAAGGAGCCCCAAATGAAAGAAATCACTATATACAATACGTTAAAGGGCAGGCTGGAAACAGTCAGTTTTGAGTTTACAGATGAAAACACCACCTGGTTTGAGGACCTTGAGGATTACTATATTTACAGGATCGCAGATGCGTTCGGCGGACTCCTGGTCCAAGAAACCGGATATACTTATCCGATTCTAATTGGTGACGTATCGCGGTCTGAAATTGGGAAAAGTCAGGAGAAAGCACTGGAGTTGTTGAAGCAAATAACTTAACCCAACTCCGCGAATCGTTGCTGTAAACCATATAAATAGCTTAATTCAAAAATATTTGGCGACTTGAAGGAATGTTTGACTGATTTAAATGGGGGCCAGCCCCCAAACCCCCGGGATTTAACGCATTATAGACATGAGGAAAGGGCCGTACTATCGAGTACGGCCCCATGCCTACGTCACCTGCTTCGGCGCTCGGGTTGCTTCCCAGCAGTTGCCCTATCCTCCGAGCAGGTGAAAACAGCGTACCAGAATATGGATAAATGCAAAACTATTAAATCATAGAGGGGTCAATTTTCGGTTGACGCAAGGGGTCAATTTTCGGTTGACGTTTCGAAAGGAGTGATGCAATGAAAATGATCAAAAGCCTGCTGATACCCCTAGCCCTGGCTTTGCTGTTCGTTCTCCCCTGCCAGGCTGTGGACAAGGGCAACACCACGAATGATTCTTTCAACAAAGCCAAGAAAATACTTTTGAGAGATGTCTATCTGGATCACAGGACCACTTTTTACTGTGGGTACCCCTTCAATTCCCAAAAACAAATCCTTCCCTGTGGCAACTACACCCCCAAGAAGGAAGGCAAAAGAGCCCACCGCCTTGAGTGGGAGCATATCGTTCCAGCACATGCCTTTGGTCAGAGCGTCCCGGAATGGAGAAACGGTCACCCGGAATGTGTCGCCAGCAAAGGGAAACCGTTCAAGGGCCGAAACTGCGCCAGAAAAATGGCCCCCGAGTTGAGATGAGCCAGACGCCCGGATTAACTGGCCACAAAATTTCTGGAGAATTTGAGGTTGCGTCTGGGAAAGTCAGTGTAGAGGCTGGAAAAGGAAAGGGTTGCTTATTTTCTATAGTCGCCTTTGTGGGGGTCGGAGCGTTTTTTGTTATGGGTATAATCGCGTGGCTTTGACATTTGGGAGCCTTTAATTTCAAACCAGAAGCTTACCCGATACTGGGCCGGGAAATCGGCCGGGCCCCTGGGATTCGCGGACAAAATAAAAGGGCCACAAGACCGAAATCCCATGGCCCTTGGTTTCCCCGGGAACGCCTCAGCTAATTGAGCATCTTTTCATCTAACTGGTAACCGTCCATCATTTTGATTCCAGGATAAGGGGTATCAATCCTGAAGAGACAAGAAGTTTTCATTTCTGAGTGAATCGATGACCCCTCGTAAAAGATAGCTGTTTGTGAAACTAATGGTATATCTTCTAGCGTTTTCTGAGACTGGCCGGATTAAACCCATGCTTTTCATTTTTCCTATTACTCTGGATCTTTCCGCTGGCAGTTTTCCGGGCATGGATTTCTTTAAATCAGAAGATTGAAAGACAATTTTTGCAACCGCTATTTTTAATACATCGCTTTCAAGTTCTGAAAAATTGCCCCTTTCAAAACAGTATGTTATCGCAGGTAAAAGGATCCTATTTGCCAGGAATTCATGATCAGTGAGGTTGTCGAGTTTGTTGATTTCATCAAGTAATCCGCTCAAGACGTATTCGCACCATACCAACATACCTTCATCTGTTCCGGTATCAGCCTTGGCAAGCATTTCATAGTAGCGATCCCTGTCTATACAGAAAATTGCAGTCGGGTTTAAAATTCTACCGTTTTTGACGTTGAAACCCTGTTTTATCAACAACGCGTAGGTCAACAAACGAACAACGCGCCCGTTTCCATTGTTAAAAGGGTGTGTCCAGGCAACCCGGTGATGGGCTATCGCTGTTTTTAGCAAATCATACTTATGGTTATCATCTTGATTAATAAAATTGATCAATTCTTCCATGTAGTCATCGACTTGGGTGTAGTCTGGAGGTCTATGTTTAGATCCGGTGATTCTCACATTACCTCGCCGGAAATATCCAGGCGTTTTATCACCTTCCCTGTTTAACTTATCCACAGTAATTTTGTGTAATTCAAGGATAAAAGCTTTACTGATGAAAGATCCTTCCTCAACATTTTCATCAATAAAATGCATTCCGTTTTCAGAGTTCTCAATTTCCTGAATATTGTCGCCTTTACGCTCAGATGGTGCTATTTTTGATTCAATATACTCGGTGATGGTTGTATTATTCCCTTCAATCCGGGCTGAGCCGATGCTTTCCAAAAGGTGGAATATCGTTTTAAGTTGGAAGAATATCTCTGGATGAGTTGTTCCCCCTAGCTTCTTTCTTCTTAGGTGGTCCAATTCGATAATGACGTCTGTCAAGGAAGACGAAAAACTTGGCTCCACGAGCCTAAGATCGAAATGGGAAAATTCAGCATCCATATTTTCACCTCTCTACCAAAACATTTAACATTTCATTCGGAAATGTTTTTTGAATTCAGCAAATTGAATTTATTCATCTCTATACATCATTTAACATTTCTATTGCAAGAGATTTAACAATTTCCATTCAGCCGATTCGTAGACAAGAAGGAGGCCCGTTTTTCAGCCATAATTTCAATCTCCCCATTTATGGAAGCACCAAGGCATGGGCTACAAAACCGAAACCCTGTGGCCCATGCTTGGATGCTCTTGGCTATTCGTGGCCGCGAGAACGCCTCACCTCGTGGCGCTGGCGGGATCATGCAACTAACGCTTTCCCTCTCCCTGCGGCCATGTCTTCAAGAAGATCCTGGAACGTACATAAACTATCCACGATGTCCTGTAAAATCGATACGGCCCCGCTGTCAGCCATGTCACGGGGGAAAGTCAGATCCATATTCTCGAAAGCTGCCAACATGAATTGAAGCTTACCTAGAATAATAGGAAGATCTAACGTATGATCCTCATACCCATCAAGACGCACTGTTTCTGTCTTCATGATACCACCCCCTGTTCAACCTCCAAAATCCGGCCGTCAATGAAATCCTTGATGCTTCGAAGGTCCCTTACAGACGCTTCAACGATCTCCTGCAGCCCCATCAACTGGCCCTCAGTCGGCAGAACATCAAAGCTGTAAAGCGCAAAGTTGACCGCATCGAGCCGGTTTATTGCATTGAAGAGAATTCCTTCGTAGTCCATTTGGGAACCTGATTTTTTCATGCCGCCACCTCCCGTTCCTCGCATTCTTCAGCCAGTTCTTTGATTTTGACCAGAAGCGCATCATATGCCTTGGTAACGTCCTCCAAGATGGGAAACAGCCCATTAATAGGTGGATTGGATTCACCGACTTGACTGCCTATCTCCGCTTCGTCGCTCAAATTCATAACCAATTCACGGACAAACCGCAGTTTATCGATTTGCTCATGAAATTCATCATAGACAATACTTCGAACTTCATAAATGATCCTTTCAGGGGTCCGGTTTTCCGTCGTTGCTTCGCTCATACCGATACCTCCCGTGCTATCCGGTTATCCAGATCTTGGGACACTTCAAGAATTTCAGTCGAAATGGAATGGAGAAAATCTCTGATCCCAATGATACCGCTTATATCCAGTTTGCCAAGCTGTTCAGAATCAGCGGAACAATCAAAGAGCTGTGAGAGGGCTTCAAGCTTGTTGATGGGTGAAAGCATTTCGCTCTCGACACTGATCTCTCTATTTTCATCGTTCATGCTGTGCCCTCCCTATCCGCGCTAAGTGAATGGTTTCTGCAATACTCCGTAGGTTGGTGGCTGTTTGGTTGAGGATAGTCTCAATCCCGGCGAACATTTTCCCCCTGGTTGTTTCTGGCCATGTTTCAACAATGCTCGGATCTGCTGCCCAATCTATTGCAACCGCGGCAAGAAATTCCAGCTTATCAACCTCCTTCATTATCTGATCATCAGTGGATGTCATGCCGCCACCTCCCGTTCCTCGCATTCTTCAGCCAGTTCTTTGATTTTGACCAGAAGCGCATCATATGCCTTGGTAACGTCCTCCAAGATGGGAAACAGCCCATTAATAGGTGGATTGGATTCACCGACTTGACTGCCTATCTCCGCTTCGTCGCTCAAATTCATAACCAATTCACGGACAAACCGCAGTTTATCGATTTGCTCATGAAATTCATCATAGACAATACTTCGAACTTCATAAATGATCCTTTCAGGGGTCCGGTTTTCCGTCGTTGCTTCGCTCATACCGATACCTCCCGTGCTATCCGGTTATCCAGATCTTGGGACACTTCAAGAATTTCAGTCGAAATGGAATGGAGAAAATCTCTGATCCCAATGATACCGCTTATATCCAGTTTGCCAAGCTGTTCAGAATCAGCGGAACAATCAAAGAGCTGTGAGAGGGCTTCAAGCTTGTTGATGGGTGAAAGCATTTCGCTCTCGACACTGATCTCTCTATTTTCATCGTTCATGCTGTGCCCTCCCTATCCGCGCTAAGTGAATGGTTTCTGCAATACTCCGTAGGTTGGTGGCTGTTTGGTTGAGGATAGTCTCAATCCCGGCGAACATTTTCCCCCTGGTTGTTTCTGGCCATGTTTCAACAATGCTCGGATCTGCTGCCCAATCTATTGCAACCGCGGCAAGAAATTCCAGCTTATCAACCTCCTTCATTATCTGATCATCAGTGGATGTCATGCCGTCACCTCCTTTCCGCCACTAACAAGCCTTTGATCGATATCGTACAACTTATCCAGGATATCATTCAGAAAGGCATACATGCCTCCGGCGATATCTTCCATGCTCAAGTCGGGTGGCGGCAATTGCCCGAATATTTGGATAAGGAATTTAACCTCATCAATGGCCCTGCAAAGAAACGCGTGGCCGTCAAGCCCTGTTTTTTCATCAATCGTGTTGTCGAAGGGTAGGTTGCTCATGGCGCCACCTCCTTTTTTCTGGCTTCAAGAACGGCCTCAAGGTCCAAGATACAGGTATCAACAGGGATAAAGGGCATCATGCCATAAAGGGCATCTCGAACGGCAATACCGTGACCATTGCTTTCAACCTCAAATTCACAAATGTGCTTTGCGACTGAAATATAGTCCTTAAGGTCCCTCATGCTTTCAAGAGATTCTTGAATGGTTTCTTCCAGGTTTGGGGATTGTTGTTCTTGCTCAAGTTTGACAGTTAGAAAATTATTATTTTGCTATTTCAGCTAGTTAAAAGACACACGGATTTTGTTGGCACTACCATCTGACTTTTCCGGTATAGGCTCGACGTCCCGTATTGTAGGCGGCATGGCAACCCCAACAGCCTGGAAAACTTTGCCGCAGACTCCCTTGCTCTGGCTTCTGATAGCAAGCCGCCTGCCGTTTTCTTCGATGGTGACGGTCTGTAAAGACTTCAGGTCTTGCTTTATTTCCGCCCATTCGAAACGGTGGCCGGCTTTAACAAGCCTTTGATCCAGTTCCTTTCGAAGTACCAGCGCCAGAAAACTGCAAAATACGTGACCGCGGATCGTCTGATCCTTCTGATGAAATATGGGACGGGTATCCAGCAGTGATTTGACGTCTCGAAAAACCCTTTCGACACGCCACAACTCCTTGTACTTTAGTGCCACCTTTTCGGGCGAAAGATCCGTGTTTGTCTGCAGTACCCATTTGCCGTCAAAACGCGCTTCATACGTCACTCGTTTTTCATCGATACGGGCACTGTCCTTCTCGACCTTCAAATACTTCCGGAACCCCTTGTTGCCAACAAGGCTTTTGGGTCCCTTTTTGAGTTTTTCAGTGAGCGCCTTGACGATGGCTTCGCGGTCAGCGGCATCTTTTCGCTGCTGGCGAGGGTTCTGGCAAATGATGTATCGACAACCATCTATTTGAACCTGTTTGACTTTGAGCGGCTCCCGCTTTTTCGGATCGCTGCTTTCAGTGCGAACCTCTTTGTAACGACCGGGATGGGACAAAACGCGATCTCGAATCTTTTTCACTTTTCGCATGCGGGCTCCCAGGATGTATGGGGTCCGGTTTGTTGGAGACTCGAGTTGTTCCACCGTATCCGCACTGATCATGCCGCGATCGGCAACAATGCAGACCCGATTGATGGCGAACCGTTTTTTCAGCCTTTCAACAACGGGCAAAAGTGCAGTAACATCAGCCGTATTTCCTGGCCACATCTCGCAGCAGATTGGCTGGCCTTTATCATCGATGACCGCCCCAACGATCATTTGAACCCGGTCGGGCCGGTGGTCTTTGCTGAAACCGAATTGGCCGATACTCTCTCCACCGTGCCCTTCAAAGTAGATGGAGGTGGTGTCGAAAAATACCAGGTCCAGATCCGAAAACAGATCTCGGCGATGGGAAAAGATCAGTTCCTCCACAAGGTCCTTGTTGCATCTGGGCGAAAAACCGGTACTTTCGTTCTGCACATCGAGCGCTTCACCCAGGAAACCCATGGCCCGATAGAGATGGTGAAGTTCCAAACCTTCGATGCCTTTGATGATGTAATCCCGACACCAGCGATGACAGAAACGATCCGAACCGGATACCAACAATCGGTGAAGGACCGTGAGGAAGATGGCGCGCTCCACATCGAACTCGAACTTACGTCCTTCCAATACCCGGGAAATAGCCTTTCTGATTCCGGCCTCTTCCCACAGCCGCTCGAAAATCAGCACGGGCCCGATCTTTTTGGAGTCAGCGGAGACATCGCTTTTTCCCGAGATGATCAACAGGGCCTGTTCGGAGAATCTGGACAATGACCGGATGAGCGTTTCCACCCGGCCCTTTGACTGCAGTTGGTCCATCCGGCCGATGGTAGCGATCACACGCTGTCTGACTTTGCCTTTCTCTTTTTTGTTTTCGACGATTTGCAAATACTGATACTTACCGGACTTCTTGGCACGAGCGAACATTGGGGCCTCCTCATATAAAAGACACCCCTAAGGTAGAGCCTAACATATTAAATTGTCAATATAACAAATTGATTTCTGTGGCACTACCTTTTTGAGCTCAATTTGAAACCGGAAGTCTTAATATCAGGTACTTATCTGCTTTTGGGCGCCCATTTTTTGGGACAACTGTCAAACTTCAGTCTTGGTTCGTGTGTTCTGGCATGGTGATACCTCCTTACAATAAATGGTTTGAAGTATCCGCCACATAAAAAAAGGCGGGCTGCACGCGGTTGGAACTACCGGCCCACAAGGAAACCGGCAAGCCCGAAGGCTTCCGCACGCAACCCGCCAGAGGAATCGTATGGACACAAAAAAAGCGCCATACGAATTTGAGGCGCTTGCACGCCTTGTGGATAGTTCCGGGTTCCAATCCGGGTCATGGATTTTGCCATGACGAGGATCAGGATAGCAGTGGTTTGAATTTACGTCAAGGTTTTTTTTGTTTGGCCCTCGGATAGGGGATTGTTGACATTAGAGCATATTGTTACTACAATAAAGTCATGCAATGCGAATGGGACGAAAGCAAGAACGCGGCCAACAAGGAGAAACACGGGGTTGATTTCACCCTAGCTGAAGAGTTCTGTTGGGATACCGCCCTGGAAACCATTGATGACAGGGCCGACTACGGCGAAACGAGATGGGTTGCTCTCGGTTTGATCGGTGATCGCGTTCACGTTATGATTTATACGTTCCGGAATGACAACATTCGAATTATCAGCCTGCGAAAAGCGAACAGCAGGGAGGTGAATTATTATGAAAAAAGATAACATCGTTTCCAAAGAAGATCTTCAGGCGGTTGAATCGCCGCCATTGACGGATAGGCTTTTGAAGCGGATGCGCCCCGTTGGTGAAACCCACCCTGAGATCCCTCCGAAAGTGCGGGGGCCACAGAGAACGCCTACCAAGAAATCAACAACTATCCGGCTGAACGCTGAAGTACTGGATTTTTTTAAGGCGCAAGGGAATGGGTGGCAAACAAAAATCAACGAGGTCCTTCACAACCATATGAAATCGGTTAGAGATCAAACCGTTGAAGCTCAAGCGCAGGGGCCCCGTAAAGGGAAGCGCAGAGTATCTGATTCGGGTACAAAAAGAGAAAGTCCGGATAGGCTTGGCCGCTAACGAAAACAGAACCAGTTTTGCTAATCGTAACGGAACCGGTGATTGCGCGTTGTTCTGTTGCTTCTGCAGAATAAACTGGAATGTGAGAGGCGGTGTTTTTTGAGAAGAGGTCTTGAAAAGGGTTTTTTTCTTATAGGTTTACAGATAATTGAAAGCCATGTGGCATCATGAGGTTTGAGAGGGTTTAGATCGGCTTAGAAAAATGGATTAGCCGGCATCTGTTTTTCTGAGAGAAGGCCCATCGATATGAACATTGATGCACCGATGGTTGAGGCGATCCAGCAGAGCATCGACCATGTCCTTTGGTTCAAGGAGGGAATACCATTGTTCAGGCTGGAGATTGGTCGTAATAATGGTGGGCCGCCCGGCTTCATATCGCTCTTTCATGAGTTTGAAAAAGGCGTTCATTTGCTCCTTTTTCAGGGTCAGGTATCCCAGTTCATCGAGCAACAGCAGATCATATCGGCACAGGGCATTGAGTAGTTTGGGGGTGGATCGATCGGCGAGAGAGGCATAGAGTTGATCCAGCAAATCCTGAACATTATAAAAACGCCCCCGGTACCCGGCAATAATGGCTTGACGGAGTATGCCGACGGCCAGGCCTGTTTTCCCTACGCCGGTCTTTCCGTGAAATACGATGTTTTCTCTTCGATTGATGAAATCAAGGCCGGACAAAGTCATCATCCGGCTTTTCCGGACTCCGGGCTGAAGATCAAACGGAAAGGAGTTGAGGGTCCAGTCCCATGGGAGCCGTGCAATCTGAAGCCGATAAGTCATGCTCCGCTCCTGCCGGAAACGTAATTCCTCAGCCAGGAGGTTGTATATGACCTCGTAAGAATCTGTCCATAAATAACTTGAACAAATAGCGTCATTATGCTATCGGTAATTTATGGAAAATAAAATCGAACCGATAGTGAATGAAAAGTTTAATACGCTCCTTCCAATTCTTGATGAAAAAGGCCGTCGCCTGTGGGCTGCCGCAGAGGCAAAATCTCTTGGTCGTGGTGGTATATCAGCTGTTTCCAAGGCTACAGGCCTTTCAAGAACAACTATTTATCAGGGCCTCAAAGAAATTGAACCGTCAAATGCTGCAAAGCCTGCTACCAATCGAACACGGGCCAGAGGGGGTGGTCGAAAACCTATTACCAAGGTCAACCCGATCATCCTTCGTGACTTGGAAGGGATGGTTGAACCAACCACCCGAGGCGATCCCGAATCGCCACTGCGCTGGACATGCAAAAGCACGAGGCAGCTGTCGAGAGCTTTGCAGGTTATGGGGCACAAAATCGGTCGGCAAAAGGTATCGGAACTGTTGGCCGATTTGGGTTACAGTCTCCAAGCGAACCGCAAGGTTCGTGAAGGTTCCCGTCATCCGGACCGCGATGCCCAGTTTCGCTATATTTACAACCAGGTAAAAGTATTTCAGGAGAATAACCAACCGGTTATTTCTGTTGACACCAAGAAAAAGGAGCTTGTTGGAGATTTTAAAAACGCAGGCCGGGAATGGCAACCAAAAGGACAACCGGATTCTGTCCGAGTACACGATTTTGCTGACAAAAATTTGGGCAAGGTTAACCCATATGGTGTATATGATCAGACAGCAAATGTTGGCTGGGTCAGCGTTGGCATTGATCATGACACATCATCCTTTGCTGTCGAGAGTATCCGTCGTTGGTGGAAAAGAATGGGCCAGCAAACTTATCCGGAAGCAAAACAACTTCTCATAACGGCGGATGGAGGCGGTAGTAACGGATATCGAATTCGGCTTTGGAAAATTGAACTTCAACGGTTTGCAGATGACCAAGGTCTTGAAATCTCCGTGTGCCATCTCCCTCCTGGCACAAGCAAATGGAATAAAATTGAACATCGAATGTTCAGTCATATCAGCATGAATTGGCGTGGCAAGCCGTTGACGAGTCACGAGGTAATTGTGAATCTGATAGCCAACACAACCACTCGACAAGGCCTTAAGATTCAGGCTGAGATTGACTCCAACAGTTATCCAAAGGGGATCAAAGTAACTGACACCGAACTTGAGAACGTCAATTTGTTTAAGGCCGATTTTCATGGCGAATGGAACTATTCTATTCGCCCTAAATGTTCAAGTTATTAACGGACAGACTCTAAACGGAAAGCCCGTTCTTTTCGGCCAAAGCCAACTGCTCATCGAAGGTCTTCACCATGCCTTTAAACTTCAAGTCAATGAGTAATTGCTCAATTTTCTTTTTCATGACAGATCAAAAAAGTCACCCGCGGTATAATCGAGGATGATGTTTTCCAGACGGGACAGATCAAAAAGTCGATACTTAAGGGCCTGTCTTACGGCTTTGAGAAAAGGCTCACCGGGATAAGTCCGTTGCAGATGCAGCAGACGGCGTAACTTGACCACGCCACGACCATGGCTTCTTTTCTTCAGTTCGGCCACATACGCATCCAGAACGGCATCATTTCCCACCAACAGCTGTTCTTCTTTTGAAGGGACCCGGGCATCCTTTTTTCTTCGAATCGGAACATGATGTCCCGGCACAGTTGTTCGCGTATCACGTTTATCCAGAATACGGTCATGTTCCGCCACGTTCCGGCTTTTGTCATAAACGATGACCTTGCGCCAGTGTTTCTGAACTTCCAGGGATTTTCCAATCAGTGCTTCAGGGACGGAATAACGGTTGGTGTCCAAATGCACATATCCCTCGATATCGACGACCCGGTGTTTTGCCACATAGACCGGCGGCCGGTATGGGGGTAAATCAATGAGATGCGGTTTTTCAATGATATAGGCCTCATCCGGTATCATTCCCAAAGCCCGTTTGAACGTTTTGTCGCTGGTGTTCCGGCACCAGTCGATGGCCTGCCGGTTCAAATCATGCCAGCTGACAAAGGTTCTTCCAGGAAGAAAGTTATTTTCCACAAAATGAAAAGGCCTTTCCACGCGGGCACTTCGATTGGCATCGCCTACGGCATGGGCCACAAACCCGGTTTGATACATATCAGCGAAGTATTTCATCTCAGGTGCAATCAATGCGTCAGGTCCGGTGCCGCCGGCCACAATAACACTGGTATTGTCAACGATGCACCGGGAACACACCCCATCCATAAAATCGAAGGCTTTTGACAGAAAAACCTTGCACTCAAACCGGGTGAAACGCGGGTAATACTGAATAAAAAGCTTTCGGGAAAAGGCCAGTGTCAGGGAAGCGCACTGGGCCGATACTTTTTTCCCATCAATGGTAACCTGATGGGGTGACGTATCATGCTGCATCTCCTGACCGGGTTTAAAATGGTATTGTCCCGCGCGTCTTTTTTTTCGCTTCCGGATCTCGTGTTTTCTCATGATCCAGGTCAGACTTTGATAAGGAATCGTGATCTGATGGCGGCTTTCCAGTTCCTCCGCCACTCGCACGGCATTTCCTTTGCATTCCTTGAAAAGATCGCGGATTAAAGGGACATGTTCTTCATGCCGGGATTCTCTGTGGGGTGCTGCTTCATCCGGATCCTTTAAGATCTTCGTGATGGTATTTCGGCTGACCTTGAGCGTTCGGGCGATTTTGCGCAAACTCATACCGGTATTTTTCAGTTCCAAAATGGCATCTTTTTTGGATTGTCTGATCATGGCTCTATCTYTTTTTTGAGTTTTGCCGCCTGATTTTCGACTTTGTTTCACCCAGGGCTTTCAGGGTTTTGTTTCTTAAATGGATCGCTTTTTGGATAATGGACATGGGAAACGGTTTTCAGCAGACGTCCGAGCACAGCATATACCATTTTAATATCCTTGAACCATTTGCCTTCCGGTCCGTCATGAATCTCCTTGGCCTGTTCGGATTGGATTCTTTCATTTTGAACCTTTATGAAAAGAAAGGGATTTTCCAGCATGCGGTCTCGAACAGACCGGTTGCTTTTTTGGTAATGTTCGTAAAAATGGGCCAGTTCCCTCGTGGATAAAGGTTCATTTTCCAGGTGGGCCATCAGTTTTTGTGCGTCTTTAATGTTGGCGCGCGCCAACGGCGCCATGACACGGCTGGCACTCCAGGTTGAAAGCGTTCCTGAAATCACGGCTTTCAAAATATTTTCAGGCAGGGCCTCAACCAGATCAAGCCGTCGTTTCACAAAACTTTTGTCGCGTCCTATCCGGGCTGCGATATGGGAGAGGCTGCACCCGAACCGCCGATGTAATTCCTGAAGCAAAACCGACTGCTCAATGGCTTCCCATTGCCGTTCATTGGTTTTGGCCAAAAGCGAAAACATGGCATTTTGTTCGTTTTCTTCTGATAAATGGACACATATTTGGTCCTTTCCGCAGGCACGAAGCGCTCGAACACGCAAGTACCCATCAACCAGAATCAGTTTGTCTTTCTCTGTAACAACCAGGGCCGGAACGATTTGCCCGTAAGTTTCGATGGAATCCCGCAATTGCTTTAAAGCCTGGTGGTTCATGATCCGGCAATGAGCGTAGCGCAATTCCAGCAGATGAATATCAACTGTTCGGGTTGATCCCACGTCCTTTCTCCCGAATGATTTCCTGTACGGTTTCTCCAAGACTGAACCATCCCCCGTTCCGGACTTCCTTCACAGGTTTCACGATCACTGGACGATCCGGAAGGGAAAGCACCTGAAACACACGGCCGTCAAATCCAATCAGGTCCTTGGCCAGCAAGCGATTACGAGCATTGATATATTGATCTGCATTCACCCTTAGAATCCGGCGGATTTTGTCGTAGCCGTAATAAGACAGCCCGTTTTTGTCAGATACCACCACCAGAAAAATGTAGAGCAGCAGTTCAATATGACTCAGGCTCTCCCAAAAACCCTTTCGCAAAAAGCGATGTTCAATAAAGGCAAAACCGCCGGCGATTTTGCGTATTCGTTTTGGAAAAAGAGGCTTTTTAACCATCATGTGAACACCTCCGGAACAGTTTGTGGATGATTGCCGTAGCCTCGGCGGGGAAAATCTTTCACAATAACACCCCATGAGCCGCAAAAACGGCATCTCGGACCCACGCCGGACCACCTGGAGGGCACCTTATCACCGGATGACGGGGGTGTTGAACCCTGATCATCCACGGTTTTTTTACTTTTTTTTATTCTTCGCCGACGTTCCGCCCTCCGATGGGCTTTGCGGCCTTTTTCTGTTTGCCGGTAACGGCGTTGTGCTTGTCGTCGCTGTTCCGTGCGGGCTTGTTCACGACATTGATCGCTACAGTACGCCTGGCCTCTGAAACAGCTCCGGCACACATGGAAAATGAATCCACAACTTTTACACTGGATTTTTTTTTAGAAGCCTTAAGGGCATGACGCCTTTGATCTTGAAAAGGATCAAAAGCAGACCTATGATGGGTATGCTTTATATTGTCCGGGGAAGACGGTCTGCTTCTGTTTTTCCCAAAAAAAGAGGCCCGAAGCGGCAACTTCGGGCCTTACCTTTTTTAATAAATCAGACACCCATCGCTCAGTGGGTCTATATTAAATCCCCAAAATCATACCCGAAAATGGAACCAAATGCAGATTTTCCACATAACTCCACGAAAGTAAACTGAATCTCTCTTCCGCTGTCTTTTTTTCGTTCAATATTTTCGCGTGCCTTGATCCCGTTCAAAACTGTCTCCCACAACAGAAACCCATCCGTGAACCAGTTTCGCTCAAGGGATCTAAGTCTCGGCAGACCACACAACTCCAATTGAGGTTTAAGTTCAAAGCCCCAATGGTTCAGTTTTCATTAGCAAGGCTGGTTCGGTTAAGATTAGCGTTGAAGACTTGAGTTTTGAAAGTTCATAGTTCAATGCCCGGTCAACCTCTTTCTTTAACCGGATCCCTGCAAGCCTCATAATTTCGGCCATCGTCGGCTCATTGCCCATCACATCCGGAATCGCGAAAGAAAAAAGCTCCACGATCGGCAGGCGGTATTGTTTCGGAATTTTTGAGTACGGAAATTTCTTGTTCCATTTTTTTCTGGGGCCTTCGTATTTCCGCCAGAAAACCCCTTCATGACCGCTTGACATTTTGGCGATAAAGGCGTGCTTGACAATTTTTCTGCCCTCCTCTTTTAACACCTTCACGGATACCCCTTTCCCGCTTTTGAGTTCCCTCGCTCCGAAAGCCATCAGTGGAACCCTTGACCCTCGGCACCTCACGTATGCGGTGGCATTATTACGCCCCAATTTCTTGACGGTGATGGTGGCCCGGATCGTCTTTTTCTTCAGAGCAACCACTTTTGCCACTTCGTTTGTGGTGTCGGTTCGAACGCCTGAAAGAGTCCTATTGACGGCCAGTTGTGTCACTTTTGGGATAGCTTCTTTGATGCCTTTCAGCGTTCGTTTGATTTTCTGGATATCGCTCTTGTCAATTGTCATGTAGATCGGCGGCTTAGACATGGGATTCCTCTTTTTTATTTTCCAGCTCGTTAAGAATCTGCTGCCGGCGCCACTTGTCTATAAGACCCGTGTCGGACTGCCACATGCCGCCGGAGAGCTTCACGGCAGGAAAACCTCGGTGTCGGATCAACGCGAGAACAACCGGCTCGCTGAAGCCGTAATAAGTGGTTATTTCATTCATCCCGTCGAGCTTCGACATTTTTCATATTCCTCCAATTCTCTCATCCGTTGAACATTGACGAACGGTATTTCACCGCAGGTTTTTTCCGCCGCTGCCTACCCGCTATGCTCCCTGGCTGCCTTAGAACGTCAATGCCCCCCAGGAACTGCATGTCAGTGCAAGCCATCGCGTATATCTCGCAATCCAAATAGTGATTCTCGCGGCCCTTAATTTTAACCCACGCCTCTTTCCCCGATCGCGTATCCCGGCGCTTATATTCGCTCAAGAGCTGGTTTGCGTAATCTTCCCCTGTTTGCGAGTGAAAGAGGAAAGCTCCGGGCTCATTTTTGGCCAGGGATAGGCGGTAGTGTAGGGCCTCTTTGAAAGCCGCCACATCAAGCAGAAAAAGGGTGATACCACCACGGAGGGGCTTTCCGAAGGTGCCGGGCATCTTGTCAATAATTTTGTGCTGAACACGGACACCTGTTTTCCAGCTGGAGCCTTTGATTCCATAAATCAAGCCACTCGGAATCCGCCGCAACCACGTGTAGATTTGCTCCGTCATACTGGGGCCTGCATCAAGCCGGGTACCGCCGGTGTCAATAGCGGCCCGCCATATTCCTATCCGCTGATCACTGTCCTCAATCGGGTAAGATCTTTCAAAAACTGCTTGGCGTACGTCCTCCAGGGAGGGAAGAAAACCATAGTCAATCAAATAGCTGGTACGGTCCCGCTGCCAGGCCCTGATAACGTAATAGAATCCGGTCGCCTGGCTATCCACCCCCATGGTCAAAGCCCAGGTGCCGGCAGGTACAACGGAGGGCGCACGGTCTGTAATGTGGGATGCTAGAATATCATCGGGTTCTTTCTTTTCAACGGCCGCATCTTCCCACTCCTCCGCGAACCAACCATTGACGAACACCATGAACCGCGGAGGATCATTCTTTACCTCAAGGAACTTTGCGGCTATGGCGCCCCAGGTGAGCAACGGACTGTAAAGAGAACTCAAATGGAAACCGATGGACTCGGTTTCCGGGTCAGGCTCGCTTCCATCCTCACGGAGCCATTCCCCTTGCTGCAGGATCCTGTTTTTTTGTCGGTCGGAAATTGTTTCCTGGCATGAGGGGCAGATATAGACGGCGGATTTCTTGGCAAGCCGCCAACTGGCCGGGTCGGTGCTGGGAAGTCCTTTTGTGTCCCATCTGATCTGAGAAAACTCCAGGGTTTGCATCGTTCCGCAGTGAGGGCAGGGAACGAAGAACATAAGCCGCTCTTCGCATGAATTGAAGTACCTGGAGATGGTCCCTTCCGGGTTGGTGGGGGAGCTGACCAAAACGGTTTTGGAGGTGAAAGGAAACGCCTTTTGACGCTCCATGGCGAGGCCCACCGGGTCACCTTCTTTTCCCGAGAAGGTGGGAAACTTTCCAAGCTCATCCCCAAAGAAATATTGGATGGGAGTTGACGCCAAATCGCCGGGTACCTGGGCGCTGACACAATACAAGATGCAGTCTTGAAAATGCATTTCCTCGATTTTGAACTTATCGGCGGCCGGGTGCTTTTTGGAACGAAGAACCGGGCATGAATTGATCATGGGTTGAATTCTGGTAGAAGAAACCTTTTTGACGATCTTCTCGGATGGATACACCCCAAGAACAGGCCCGGGTGCCTCATCGATCGCGTAACCCATGCAATTCAACTGGATCTCGGTTTTTCCCAGCTGGGTGCCCCATTTCAAAACGATCAGCCGGACCCGTTTTGATGAAAACGCATCCATCGGGCCGGCCTGGTAGAAAAAGCGGTCTGTCCGCCACTTGCCGACATACTGGGAACTGTGTTTGGTCAACCGGCGGTTTTTATCCGCCCACGCCGCCACGTTCCTTGTAAGACCCGGCCGCCAATTGTCCCAAACGTTATCCAGTACAGCGCTTGTTATCATGACAGCCTCTTCTTGATTCTCTGGAGACTGGCCCGCTCCGCCAGGCCCGTAAGGATTTCATCAACAGCCTTTTCCATGACTTCGAGCTGCTCAGCCTCATCTTTTCCGGCCAAAAGGGTGGGCAATTGCTGGGGCAACAACAGAAAGGCCCGTTTCGTCACGCTGATCAATTCAGAGAGGGCATGCTCCACGTCTTCAGCCGGAAGCAATCCACCTTTCATTCGCTCAACATCCAGGGTGATTTTATCCGCCCGGCCTTTCTCCCACCGCAAGCGCTCGTCACGGATGTCCGGATTTTCGGGTCCCACTGTAGGGTTGCTGTAGATATTCTCCAGCCACCATTCAAGAAACAATTTCGGATCCCATGAGTTACGGCCCACATAAGCACAATCGGCGCCCTGTTCACGCCATTTTGTCAGGGTGCCACGGGACTTTACATCGAAGATATATTGGATCGTTGTTGACTTTAGCGTCCAAGTCACAATAACATGGACAAACGCTATGCCTCATACATAACTTCCTGAGGCATTATTTTGTAATTCCATTCGCCATGAAAACTTGCTCGCTCAATGTTCAGCTGGGCCATTTCATCATCTCCTACTTTAAGACCCTTTTCATATTGCGCATCATCAATATTAGCTTCTATTTTCAAGCCTTTTTTGGTCGTAGTGTTTGAAATCAGGTTAATTATTGTTCCCAGACTGTCCAATGGCCGCCCGCGCCAGTTTTTGCTTATGAAAGAAAACATTTGATGCTCGATTTTGTTCCATTTGCTTGTCCCGGGCGGAAAATGACAGATGCTGATCGAGATTCCCAATTCATTTGCCAGAGACTGAATCTCTTTCTTCCACAAACGAACTCGCCATCCGTTGCTACCGCCGCCGTCTGCTGTAATAAGCAACCGGGTAGCAACGGGATATCTGAAACAACCCATTTCACTCCACCACCGCCGAATGCTTTCAACTGCAAATTGTGCTGTATCTCGACTGATACCGAGGCTTACCCATCCCTCATTACGTGTCAAATCATAGATACCGTAAGGACAAGCTTTTCCTTTTTCTTTGTCCGGAAAGTCATATGTGTTCACATTGGTTGGCTGGCCAGCGGGTTCCCACTCCATACCGTTGTTTTTATATTGGCCAATGTTTTCCTTTTTCTTGGCATCGACTGAAATAACGGGCTGACCATCGTTTTGAAAATCTTTAACCTGCTTGTATATAAAATTGAACTGCGCATCTCGATCCGGATTTTGTTTCCCCTCTTTAACTTTTCTATTGGCCTGCATGCTGTAACCCATTTTCTGGAGCATCAAGTATACAGTCTTTTGGGATACATTATGCCCTTTTTTTCGAAGGGCTTCTGATAGCTTATAAGTGCTTTTGCAGGTCCATCTGAGAGGTGACTCCGGATCACCTCTGGTAAGCGGATCTATCAGCATATCAAGGTCTTTAATCAATGCCGGGTTTTTGTCCGACAAGCGTTTACGACCACCACCAGGTTTCCGAATACGTCGCTTTACCCCATCTGCCTTACCCGTTAGTTCCTTTTTTCCTCTTCCGATGGTCACGCGTGATATACCAGTTGCCTGGCAAACAATGGTATCGCCTCCTCTGCCAATTGTATTAGCTTCTGATGCAGCCCATATTCTTTTGTCCTTCTCAGACAAGTGGGCAACCATCAACTGGAACCTTTGTTTAACCTGATTAATCAGGGCTTCCTTCTGTTGAGTTTCCATGCAGTTGACTGTAGTATGGAATTAGAGTAAAAGTCAACAGATTTGTACATGTTATTTTAACTTGCTGACTTACTTCCATTTTTGGTTTACCCGGCCTTGTATTGTTTCCATAACTTATTGAAAAAATTGAGAGATTTTTTGCGTGTATCTTGCCCGCGTTAAATAAAGTCCCAGGGAGGACCCGCAACTTTTTGAAATCACTACATATTTATCAATTCACCCACTGACGACGTGCCCAGAAAGCCAATAACAGCGCGTCTGCCCTCCCGTGATCCTTCTTTCGCGCGAGTTCCGCGTCCGGAAATAATCTCCGCGCAGTGTTCAAGGATCTGGCCTTGGTGTCATTACCGGCTTTCTGATCGATAAGCCCCTTCTGCCACTGCCGAGGGGTGGGCATCATGAAGGGAATTCCGAACGCGGAAATTATCCCCTCCCATGCCCCCAGGTTGCGGCCGAAGGTGAACATGGAAACCACCCCTTGACCTGGCCGTGCCGAGACTTTTTCCAGGGCGGCCATTACGATTTTATAATTCAGCAGCCAACCCCTGAAGGTGGCCACGATCAGGGAGGGGTCCCCGGGATAATCCAAAACGTCATGGATCCCCTCATCCGTGATCAGTGCAGCTGCCCCGGTCTTTCCGGGATCTACGCCTATAAAAGCCTTACTGAACATTTTCCGCCGCCTTGCTTTCCATCAAGTGAAGAGCCCGTTCAATCTCCGCTGCCGGAACACCACTGCCAATCATTCGCATGATATGAAGGTGCGCATTCCGTCCCAATAATCTTGCCCTGCCCAACAGTGCCCGGGTCATGTCATTGGTCCACCGAAGAAGGTGGTCAAACCATCCGTCAAGGAGGTCGCGGTGTTCCAGTCGGTTTTCATCCATCCTGTTGATAGCAAGGGAAAGCTCGCTGGGAGGTAGCCCTTCATTTACCATGACTTGAATGGCCGACCGGGCACGCTTGCCGCCTATGGCTTCCGCTTCGTCTAACAATTTCGCATCCATTACACCATTCTCCTGTCTATGCTGAAAGATCCCGCCAAAATAACCCGTGGCGAACTCGGGAATTATGAGAATATGGTCAACACCATGCCCCACCGTGTCTGCAGGGATCAGTTTCCCTGAAGGTCATCAAAGACTCTGCCCCAGCAATTAACCAAAATCTTGTTCACTGATTCAGTCAGAAGATACAAAGTTCTTGCTGGACGTTCACAAGCTGCCTCTGAAGCTGCCCTATTGAAAAGTTCGATCACAGTGTCACATTCAACGTGAAAATCTGCTTCAAAGCCCTCTGGAAAAGCTGGCCGGGAGATAGTTTCTTTGTTCTGATCCTGGCTCAATCCCTCGATGGGTGATGGTGGTTCAAAATTCATCATAGTTGCGCACCTCGTGAAATCGGTTTAAATTTTTCGATTTGATCCAATGGGATAACCTCACCATCGAATGATCTTTTTGCCTGGTGGATCTTCTGCAGCCGTGCTGCCGAAAGTCCCCGGCTTTTCATGTCCGCCAATTCGTTATTAGAATAGGTCACACCTGCCACCTGGACGTGATCTGGCCAAAGGTGAACGTCAACCGTAGTCCCCAGAATGGCGGATTCCATGGCGACGGAAACCGGGTAGGATGGCCCGGTTTCAATCTCAGCTTTCCGCCGATCTTTCGCCCGGATAATCTCCGCCGCCTGATCCTTAGTGAGCTGGCTCCATGGCCCGGCATTTTTAGCCCATACATCCCGAAGGGATTCCATGGAATAACAGTTCTGAATCTTTTTGATGGCCTGGCCCAACATGGTTAGAAGCTCCAATTCAATTCTTGGTTTTCATTTGCATTAGAAACAACGTCCTCAATGTCCTCAATGTCATCATTTTCAATATTATCAATAGGTTTGCTTTGAGGACTTTGGTTTTTCAATGTCCTCAATGTCCTCACGCTTTCATCTTCCGTGTCATTTTTTGAGGACTTTGAGGACGTTGATTTTTCAATGTCCTCATGGTTGTCGAGTAGACCGGTTTCTTCAGCAACCTTAACGCAATATGCCTCAGACTACGCCCTCGCCGCACGCGGCTACTACGTATCATAAGACCACATGAGATTGGTAGCAGTTGGCCCCGGCCCCTCCCAGAACCGTGCTTGCGCTATTTACGCACACGGCTCCTCATGAGTACGCTTCACGATTAAGCGAAAAGGTTTACCGTAATACGGGGTTGCGGCAGAGGAAACTTTTTAAGAAGTAGGTTAAACTTCTCCCAGTTCATACACCCTCGTTTACCTCGCCTGTTCAGCCATTTGAACAACAGACGATGAACCTCATAGGAAAACCGGTTGAGACCTTTTGAATTGTCCGTGACTCCGTAGTAGGCAAAGTGTCCCTGCAATTTCGAGCCTACCTTACCCATTAGCTCATCGGTCGGCAGGGTCCGGTTGGCTTTCAGCCAATCCCTAAACATCCGAATTTTGGCGGTAAACTTCTTGCGAGAAGTGATCCGTTTCATCCGGAATTTCCTGCCGTTCCTGGACCGGCTGCAGTAGTGCGTGAATCCAAGAAAATCAAAGGTAGACGCCTTGCCACCGCGGCTATCGGCCTTGGATTGTGCATATGGACCAAATTCGATGGTCTTCGTCTTTTCAGGCGATATCTCAAGGCCAAACTTGGAAAGTCGCAGATCCAGTTCCTTTCGAAACCGTATCGCATCTGCCTCACGCTCGAAACATACAACAAAGTCATCGGCGTAACGGATTATCCGACTTTGGCCATGACAGCCCTGCTGAAACACTCGCGTGAACCAGATGTCCAGACTGTAATGCAGATAGATATTGGCAAGTACTGGTGAAATAATCCCGCCCTGAGGCGTTCCTTTGTCACTGGCAATCTCTTTGCCTTCCTCCATTATACCTGCTTTGAGAAACCGCTTGACGTAGCGCAACACTCGTTTATCTGCTATTCGGTGGCCGAGAAATTTAATCATCCAATCGTGATCAACATTATCAAAGAACCCTTTGATATCTGCGTCCACAATATAGTGAACCCGGCATCCCTCAACCTCTTTGCTGAGTGCCCTCAACGCGTCATGACACCCGCGACCGGGCCGAAATCCATACGAATCGTCAATGAAATCCTGCTCGTAGATCGCCGAAAGCACCCGTGTCAATCCCGCCTGTACCAGCTTATCTTCAAGGGCTGGGATGCCCAGCGGTCGTTTCTTGCTACTCCCCGGTTTAGGAATGTACACCCTGCGCACCGGCAATGGAATATACGCCATCCGATGCAATTTTCCGACCAGAGCGTTTAGGTTCTCGCCAAGTTTTTCCCCATATTCCTTCTTGGTAACCTTATCAATGCCAGATGCTGCGTCTTTGCGCAGCTCCTGGAAACATTCCCGCAACATCTCCTCGTTCATCAGATGAAACAGACTGGTGAATCGGCATTCATCTTCTTTGCGGGCCTTCTCCGCTATGCGTTGTAATTTCGTTTCCACCATTTCTCTATTTCTGAGCATAGATGATGTGTCCTCGCAACACTGTTACTCATGTGACGTCCTTTCCTCCAGCGGAGTTACCCGCCTTCTCAGGTACTACGACGCCATCCGACTTCCCCTGCCCCGTTTGCCATTCTCCCTTTATTATCGGTTGGCCGGCATACTCGCTTTTAAGCAAGAGCGCAGAGAACCTCCCGGGTTGCCGCATATTCGCAATGTCCGACATGCCATGGTCTCAGACCCCGGAGAGGCGCCATTGACTTGCCATTCGCCAATGGTCATTTTGACTTCCGTCAAAGTTAAAACGTCGTCCCTCTCAACTAATCCTTTCGAGGCTCAATCCCTTCAACCTTATGGCTTACGGCCTATCGTCTCGCTGTCCTACGCTTAATCTCGGGGATTACTCCCGTCGATCCAAGGACTCACTACCCAGTGGCTGGCCAGCCTTCCGGGGCGGGATTCACACCCGCTAAAATATGCGACCTTGCCCGGCCGCACAACTATTTGATTTTCCATCGTTTGAGGACTTTGAGGACGTTGAGGACATTCTTTTATAAATAATTCTATTTTTTCATCCCATCTAAGACAGTTGACACCATGGCGGTCTTTCCAATGTTTCTTCTTATCGATGGTCAAGCCACATTTCCGGAGTATCGATCCCATAGCCCGATCACTCTTTATGTTCAGCCCTTCCCCGCATGTTTTGTTGAAATTTTCCTGAATGAATCCAACCGCTATCAGACCGCCGTCAACTTCGTCTCGGATGGCATCCAATGTCCTGACAAGGTGGATCACCTGATCGGTCTTTTCAAATGGAACATCTGCGTTTTCAGCGACGAGGGCGTGCATTGCCTCGATGGTGTGCGAAAGATAGAATTCTGATACCTTGATACCCTTTTCGATGTCCGCCACATTCAGGATGGCGCCTGGTTCATCGCCATAACTGAAAACGTTTATCAGGTAGAGAACGCCTGCAAATCTAAGAGCGTACCCTGTGAGTTTTGGCAGGAAACCCCTTACGGCTTCGGGGAAATCCTCCATGACCTGGTAAAGATCATTCCTCCAATCGATGAAGGCTCATACGACGATTTCCCGTGCTGTAAATAATTTGATTGAAAAAGTCATTTTCGCTGGGAATTTCTTCAGATTTGGTATAAATAAGATGGCTTTCTGTCCACTTAAATATGCAGATAGCCATGACCACAAAATCGTCTACAAATCCGGAGATTGGAATCCTTGAACTCATCGACCCCGCTAAGTGCTACGAATTCTTCAGAGAAAAGAAGTGGCCATGTGGTATTTGTTGTCCAAAATGTACCTCAAACCGGGTCAAAAAGAACGGTCACAAACGTAATGCTCCGCTTTGTCGGAACTATAAATGCAATAACTGCGGTTGCCGTTTCAACGATTTTACGGGTACCATTCTGGCAAGAAAACACCATCCCATCAGAGTATGGATCGTCATGTTATACCTCATGGGACTAAACCTATCCAACAGGCAAATCGCCGCGGAGCTGGACCTTAATCCGGATGTCGCCCATAGGATGACTATTTTGCTTCGGAGCGAAATCGCTGCAAGGAAGCCGGGATGTAAAGTCAGTGGGGTAGTAGAGTGCGACGAAGTATACGTAATTGCAGGGCATAAAGGGCATCCGGAAAAAGTTCGTCAGAAAGGGCGAGCACCACGGTGCAGAGCGCTCAAGGGTGCTCCGGGCCGAGGAACTCTTGAAAAAGAAAAACCTCCTGTCCTCGGAATCATTGAACGTTCCGGGGATGTCGCCATTTTTATGCTTCCAGACGTTAAACAAAAAACCATCGAACCGATTTTGCGGTCTGTTATAACACCAGGAACCTTGGTGAATACAGATGAGTACAGCATTTACAATCATCTCACTGACTGGGGCTATACCCATAAGACTGTTTGTCATGGTAAGGGAGAATATGCCAGAGATGAAGACGGCGATGGCTTCTGTGAAGTTCATGTCAATACAATTGAGGGCTTTTGGTCGCTTCTACGATCTTGGCTGCGACCACATCGCGGCGTGTCTCAAGAAAACTTACCACTTTATCTGAGTTTTTTTGAGTTTGTCCATAACGTACGCCGGAGAGGAAAAGCATTGCTGCCGTCATTGATCAATGTCCTTTTTGCAGCCCACGCATGAGCACGCGGAAACGTCGTATGAGCCTTAATTTTTTCGGCTATGCGGAAATTCGGTCAATTTTTGGAAATGCCCGCCGCTTGGCAGGCTCCCGCGGGTGCTTTGCCTGCATACAAGGGCTGATCAAGCACACCATCTGAATCATCATCAATTCACTGAAAGGAGATGAAGAATGGAAACGTCTAGACGTCTCAATCGGTATTTTCGCCTCTTTTTTATTTTCATGTGTATGGGGGTCGTATTTCTATATGCGGCTGCGCCCGCAAGGGCCACAACCAGGCTTGAAGCCCTTTCCCTATGGCAGGGAGATGTGAAAGAACAGCTGATCGATTTTATTTTTGATGTTTCAACAACGGGAAGCCCGGATTTCATTCCCGCCAATGATCGCGTGGCTGTCTTTGATATGGACGGAACGCTCCTTTCCGAAAAACCCAACTATTTTGTTTTTGACGTGGCCATCCACTACTTAAATGAGCATGCCGATGAGATTTCCGTCAAGGGACCGGCTTACAAGGCGCTTTGCGATGCCGCAAAAGCTCATGACTACAAGTACTTCAAGACACATTTGCCCGATGCCTTTGCCCTTCCTTTTGAAGGGAAAGCCTACACTTTCTATCGCGATTACTGCCGCCACGTGTTTGAAACCGCCATTAATCCCAAAAAAAAGCGCCCCCAGAAGGAACTGATTATCCGTCCCATGATCCAGCTCATTGATTTGCTTCAGGAAAAGGGTTTCAGTGTCTATGTGGTCTCGGGATCTCTTCAATTTTGCATTATGTCCATCTCCGAAAAATACCTGCATGTCAGCCGACGAAACTGCATCGGCAGCATGGTGGTGGCAACCCCTGAAAAAGATGGAAAAAAGACTGTTTTTAAACGCGGCAAATTGAGCCCTCCGCCAAATCTCAAAGAAGGAAAAGCCATGCGCATCATGATGCGGACCGGGCAGGCCCCGGTACTGGCCATCGGCAACTCGGGCGGGGATGCCTGGATGCTTGGATTCACCGCCACTTCCCTCTATCGGACGTTTACCGGCATTGTGGATCACGACGATCCAAGGGAGTTCGTCTATCGAAAGGACAAATTGATAAAGCTGGCTCAAAAAGAGAGTTGGGGCATCATCAGCATGAAAGACAATTTCAAATCCATTTATGGCGACGATTGATTTTGGATCACAGGAAGAAGATCTCCATAAAGGCCGGCACCCCGTCCGGAACCCTCGATCATGTGGGGAAAGGCATCTGGATGAAACCAGAATACGCATCATCAGCTACAATGAAACAGAGCTGTTAGAAAAAGAGCAGGTGCCCATCAGTGCCTGCGAACCCTTTCTTAAGAATCCTGACGTCAGTTGGATCAGTGTGATGGGCATCCATGACGCAGACCACATCGACAGCATCGGAAAATGCTTCCGATTGCACCCCTTGGTCATGGAAGACATTATGCATTCCGATAGAGGAGGCTGCGGCCGCTGAGCCGAGAACGGAAACCCTTCAGACCATACAAAGTATCAAGCGACAGTTGCTTTCGTTTCGCCGTTGCGTCTGGCCTTTAAGAGAGGCCATTACCGGAATTCAAAGGGGGGGCGAGCATCTCATATCCGAGGAATTGTTTGCATTTTTGCGAGATCTTCATGACCACACCGTTCAGGTAATGGATACACTTGAGACTTTTCATATGACCATATCAGGGGCCATGGACCTTTACATGTCCAGTCTCAGCAACCGGATGAACCAGGTGGCGCAGGTACTGACCATTGTTGCCACCATTTTCATCCCTCTGACCTTCATCGCCGGGGTATATGGGATGAATTTTAAATATATGCCCGAACTCGACCTTCGCTGGGCCTACCCCGCCTGTCTCCTGCTGATGTTGTTGATCGCAGCCTTGATGGTATTGTACTTCAAGCGAAAGAAATGGATCTGACCCACAACCCGTGAATCGCCTGCAATCGGTTTTCCTTAAGCGACTGGAACGTCGCTTGCTAACTCAGTACGGACCTTACACGTCCATTGAAAAAATCACACCGGCGATAGTATTTGAGGTCTTCCACCCACAGGTGTCGATAGACCGGGTCGTCCAACATCCTGCCAATGAGCTTCAGCGGCGAACGAAATGCCTGCAAGACGGGGCCGCATAATTCTGAAGGGTCCCTGAAGCACTCCCAGTCACATCGCCGGCAGCCATCTCCGGGGGAAAGCTTTTTCATGTCCAGCTCCCAGATTTTTCCCAGATTCTCATTGCCCCGGTAACCGCATGGGAAGGTATCCCCTTGCCGGGAATCGATGAAAAAGAAATCAACACCTCCGCGACATTCATAGGATCGAGCCCCATGGCCTTTCCCGGCATAGGCCCGGTAAAGCGAATATACGGAACAAAGGGGCGTAAAGATTCGCAGATGGTGTCGATGGCGGGGGATGGTCTCCAGCAGCGCTTTAAAAAGCATTGCTTTTTCATCATTATGGTATCTCACAATATCCTCGAGCGCCGTGGCCCCATAAACGGCAGCCAGGCCCGATGTCTGGTCCTGTGAACTGATGCTCATGGGATAGCAGGTATTGACCGTTGTGAATCCCAACTTCACAACAAAACCGTAAAATTGATCAAACGCCTCTTTGTAGCGTTCAAGAAACGCTGCCAGATACGCCTCGCGTCGGGCAAAAGCCTCCGGTCGCAAACCAGCGGTCATTTCACCGCCCAGACGGCGGTTGATCCCCAGGTTAGCGGCGGGAAAAATGCCGGCCCGATGAAAGATGGGCAGGGCTTTTCCGATGCCTTCCACGACCCCCGGCAGGCCGCGCATGTTTTCATGCACTTCCGGAACAAACGCATCCAGGCTGATCCAGAAGTTCCTGAGGGGGGTAGACGCCAGTCGATCTGCCAGGCGGGCCATTCGATCATGAAAGCCCGGTCGCTCAGAGTCACAGAACATGAAGCCGTTTGTCCCGGTGCGAATGAACGGTATACCCATCTCGCCCGCCCAGTTGATCCACTTGAGCAGGTCCTTCAGGAGCAACAACGGTTCGCCGCCCGTAAATGATACCGCCTGAACACCGTTAATTGCGCATCCATGCAGTATGGATTTCACGGTGTCGTCCGACAAGGGTGCCCGGGAAATATCGGCGGTGCGCCGCATGCCACACTGGGGGCAAAGGGCATTGCACCGATTGGTGATCTGGATGACCACCTGACCGGGAATTCGGTTACGTAAAAAGCATCCGATATTACGTGAAAAAATGGCGAAGGGTGACATATAAGCGGCTTTCAATTCATACTCCGGCTGGCGATGTTGATCTGTCTGGACATTTTTTCCCCGATTACGCTTGCCATGCCTGACACTGATTAAACGCCGTGTCGATTCCATATGCTGTACCACTTGCAACTTAGGCCCTAACCCTAAAAGATCTATAACCACAAAACTCAGTTGGCACATAAACATTTCAACCCGTTAGGAGATAAACTGTGCCATACTTTATCATAATTTTCGGTGTAAAACATACGAAAAGCTCTTGATACTCTTGAAACCCAATTCGCATATAACATGCCAATTTCATTGAACATGAAAAGCAAATTGCCCGGTCCGCACTTTGAAAAAAGAATGTTGCCATGGGGTGCCATATCTGATAATGTATTGCATGATTTGGAAGCTTGTGGTTTCAATCGCAATACTTTATCGGAGGCCCGATATGACAAAGACCCTCCCACCAAAACAACGTCTGGTTTCCCTTTTTTCACAGGCACCTTGCTGGATGATCAAACCGTTGGCTGCCGAAATGCAGTATGCCATTCCATCGGTTCGCAGGTTTCTGGCCGAAACCGGGTATTACAGCAGCTTCACTCACAACGGTTCCTGGTACACCCTTCGTTCGATACCCCGCTTCGGAAGAAACGGTTTGTGGTTTTACCGCGATATCGGTTTTTCCCGCGCAGGGACACTGACGAAAACCCTTGTTTCGCTGATCAGCGGAAGTCCGTCCGGCATGAGTGCGGAAATGCTCGGGAACACTCTTCAATGCCGTTGCCACGGTTTGCTGGCGAATCTGTGGCGAAAGGGAAACATCACTCGGGAAAAAGTAGGGCGATGTCAGGTGTATTTTGCCAGCGATCCTCACAAGTCAGCCAATCAGCGCCGTGCGTTGGCTGCTCAGCATTCACCGAAAAGCTTTTCGGCCGAGATGGCGGTCCTGATTCTGGCAGCGTTTATCCGGAACCCGGATTCCAGCTTCGAGCAGTTGGCCGAGAAGGTTTCCCGAAACAAAAATGTGACCGTAAGTCCGCAACAGATCGAGCACCTTTTCGAGCAACACGGTCTAAAAAAAACGATGCGAACCGGGGTGTCCGTGCCCTGAAAGTATTAAGTACTGCCCTGAAAAGATTGTCGATGGATACATCGCCCGCGGCATTGTTTCCAAAGCCCCCGGTCATCCGTTTCATCCCATCAAGGAACGTATGTTCCTGCGGAAAGCGGCTTCTGGTGCAGAAAACCCGGCAAAAGRAGGTGTGGACAATGACCGGCCCCATGTTTGCCCATGAAACAGTTCGAAAATGCCCGGGGTGCGGTGCTGTTTTAGGCTCTGATACATTACGCCAGGTAGTACCCGTCCGATCAAACGTGGCATACGATGTACTGGTTTTCGTTGGACGATCCATGTATGAGCGGTACAAGACCACCGAGGAGATACGCGCCGAACTGGCCCTTCGAAACGTTCACTTGTGTCCTTCGGAAATCGATTACCTGGGGCGTAAGTTCATTTTGTATCTGGCCCATGCCCACCGGCAGGCAATCCCACGGATTCGAAAGAGCATGACGCTTAAAGGCGGCTATATCCTCCATCTAGACGCGACACACGCGGGTGATGCTCCGGCTTTGATGACGGGTATTGACAGTCTCAGCAGAATCGTACTGGCCAATGTGAAAATCCCGTCGGAAAACTCCGATCACATCATCCCTTTTTTGAAAGACATCAAGGATGCCTACAGAACACCCAGAGCCTGCGTACATGACATGGGGCAAGGCATCTGCAAAGCGGTCAAAGAGGTGTTCCCCGGAGTACCGGATTACATCTGTCACTTCCATTTTCTGCGTGACATTGGCAAAGACATTCTCGATCCGGCATACGGTAAACTGAGGAACCGGCTGAAGTCCCACGCAATCAGTACGAAATTATCCGCGTTGGTGCGGGAAACACGCCAAGCCGCCTGCGAGCAATCTTCGAATCCAATGGGGCTGGCAAGAACAATCCTGAACGTCAAAAAAGAAACGCCGTTTCTTCCGTTGATATCCGCATACGGCCTTGGCCTGTGGGCATTACAAGGCAAACAGAGTGGCGACGGTTACGGTTTTCCGTTTGACCGGCCTTTGCTGTGTTTTGCCGAACGCCTGCTGGAACTGGAACAGCAGATGCCTCGCCTCATAAAATTGTCAAAGAACGACAAAGCCAACAATCTTCAATATCTGTACAAGTTGTATTGGACGGCAGCTGAAGTTGCCGAAGATCCCGAGATCAAAAGCCTGATCGAAGAAATGCGATGGCGCAGTGCTACGTTTGATTCACTTCGCAAGGCCATGCGTATTGCCTTACCCGGCGGCACCAACGGGCTCAATGATGAAGGTGCAACAAACATGATCAGCATCCGCGAGGGTGTCATGAAATTCCGAAAGAGTCTCGATCAAAATGAAGAACTCGCTTCTGACTCCCTTTGCGGCAAAATGGCCGAACAGATCGACAAGTATCTCGATCAACTTTTCAACGATCCAATTATGGTGGATACGCCCTCTGGATTCGTTATCCTATATCCTCAGCGTACAAATAACATCCTTGAGCATTTCTTTAGAGAGCTGAATCGTGAAAACCGGCGAAAAACAGGACACAATTCCAAACAACGCATGCTTAAAAACATGCTGGCTGATACGCCTTTGGTAAAAAACCTCGCAAATCCCGACTACATGAATTTGCTTCTAAATGGGAAAACAGACCTGGAGCAGCTTTTCGCCGGCATGAATCCCATATCCTTAAACAGCGAACTCCAATCCGGGGTAGATCGTATCCTCCCCGGGTTTCGAAAAATCATAAAGCTTCCGGCATTGCCGGACTATTTTATCAGGCTGGCGGCACATGAAGATGTACGCCGAGTGGCCTGATCCAACTGAATTTTGTGGTCATAGTAAAAGATACCCTCTCTTCTGTCAATCGCTGTGAATCTTGCTAATCATATGCTAACAGAGCTCATACAATCCTAACTTGACAGGATCGGAAGGACCCGGATATTGAGTCCCACAAGGAACCAGCTTCCGCCCAATGCCCTTGGCGGCATTAACTGCTCACCCTCACCGAAAGCTTAGACACTGAACAGATAAGGAAGGGACTCAATTTTCATGGAATCATCCAATGCCGCGAGAGATTTAATCTTTGAAACCTTAGAGGAAAGGAAAGAGGGCCTTCGCCCCAATAAGACCGTCCAGGAATATATTGATGAAACGCCGTTCTGGTCGGATGGCACGCCATGCAGTGGCGGATCTGGGCATTGGCCACGGCCGGGAAGTTTTTTGAAGGGTTGGTGGTTTTTATGACAGGGGTCGCTCTTCCGCTGATGGTCGCCGAATTCAGCCTTTCGGCTCTACAGAAAGGGGTTCTAAGCGCATCGCCGCTCTTTGGCATCCTTGTGGGCGCCACAGCCCTGGGAGGTCTCTCGGATCATTTCGGGAGAAAGCGGATGTTTATTACCGAGATGGCCATTTTTTCAATCTGCCTTTCGCTGCTGGTGCTAAGCCCCGGTTATATCTGTCTTCTATTATTTCTGTTCGGCATGGGCCTCGCGCTGGGGTGCGACTACCCGACCGCCCATATGGTCATCTCTGAAAGCATTCCCAGCAAAGACCGGGGTAAGCTGGTTCTGAGTGCATTCGGTTTTCAGGCGATCGGTGCGCTTGTGGGGACGGCAGTGGGCTATCTGGTTTTGCACAAAAATCCCGAGGTGGCGGCCTGGCGGTGGATGTATGCCACCGCCGTGATTCCAGCCCTGCTGGTTCTGGCGGGTCGGTTCTTTATCCCTGACAGTGGGCATTGGCTCGTATGCAGAGGGAAGGTGCGGGAGGCCGAAAGGGAAGTGGCCAGATTGCTGCGAAGAAAACCACCCTATCCCAAAAAGATAAACCTCAACTGCACACACCCTGTGGATTTCTCAGGTAATCCCGTAACCCGGAAGCGCCATTACGGTGTTCTGTTTTCAAAAAGATTTCGCCGTGTCACGATCCTGGCTTCGGTGCCATGGTTTCTTCAGGATCTCAGCACCTACGGAATCGGTATTTTCACCCCTACCATTCTGGCCTCGGTCATTGGCCCCGAAACCCGGTATGCCCACAATCTGGCGGATATTATCCACAACGATATCATCGCCGCCAAAGGCGCCGGTCTTTCAGCCTCTTTCGCCAAAGTCGGGGCAGTCCTCACGGCCTTTCTGTTTCCGGTCCTTTTGGCGGATCTGGGAACAAAAGTGTTGTTATACGCCCTGGTGGGGGCATCGCTGCTGGGGGCCGTTGTTACCCTGCGGTTCAGGGTTGAAACCAAAGGGATCAACCTGGAAGAACTGGGGGGAATAACTGAAAACAGCGCTGACGCGCGCCAGACCACATCACTTTAAGAAGCTTCAACTTTTTTGCCGAAATCGGGCGCCTGCGGGTCACCGCTGAACTTTCATAAACCCTTTGCACTCGGGGTAATCGGAACACCTGAACCTGGTAAATCCCGGTTCTCTCATGTAAACATGCATCTTTTTGTGACAAATGGGACAGAGGGGACGGGTCGTTGCAAGGTCATTTCTTGAATCTTCCACAAACTGACGGCTGCACACCAGACAGATATATCTTTGTTTGCCATTGGTCGTTTTTCCATAAAGATTAAAAGATTCGGCATTGCATCTGGGGCATCTGATTGTGGAGGGCATCGTTAAATCCTTCTGCAACTCTTCTTCATCTTGTTAATGACCGTTAGACGGCTTTTACTCTGTAAATGTTAGATTTGTGTTATTTCTTATAAATGAATCCACCACCGGAAAATCTCAAATCAGATATTCGCCGTCCAAAAAAGTTGACGGGTTCCGAGTTCAATACTATTCTAAGGTTTACGTAACGATGTGGGTCTGCATTATCAGGATCAGGAATTCGTCAACAAAGAAGAGGACATTTCATGAATTGGTTGATCGTTATTGTGCCGGCGGTCTGGGCAGTCTGGACGTGGGCCCACGAACACAAAAAGGAGCGTATGGCGTCACGCCACCAAATGGTGGCCCTGTACGTTTATCCATTTTTGTCCGCATGCGAAGATCTTCAAAGCCGCATCTTTAATATTTTGGAATTAAACGGCCTTCGAGTGCTCAGGAAAAGATATCCCGATGCTTCCTATGCGGATGAGACCCTCTACCTCATCGTACGCTATTTCGGGTGGGTCGCTGCCATGCACCGTTACGGCACCCATGCACATGATCCGGAAGTGATCCGCCTTACGGAAGCGGTGCACAATGCATTTGCAACACCGCAACACCCCCTCGGGCCTTTCAACTTCTTCCGGCCCGAACAGAAGGCCCTTGGCAAACTGGTCATGCACCGTTTTGAAGGGCAGTATGGCGTGGAACTGGATACCATCCCCTACTACACCTTTCGAAAAGAGCTTACCCTACCGCCCATGGCAGACAGCGAGGCCGTCAACCAAACATTGACGGCTCTAAAAAAAGCAACCCATGCCAAAAACCTCGCGGGCCGCTATCGGTTGGCGGAAACTCAAAACCATCTGGTGGATCTGCTGGAATATCTTGAAGAAAAGGAAGGGATCAGTCTCTTTCCGGGAAAACGGTCCAAATGTAAGACCAGCGATGTTAACAGAAAACTAACTTGACACTCATCCGGTCTCTCAACTATGGACAAACAAGCATCCTGACAAAATCGCCTGGGTTGTGGGATGAGGAGCACAAGATATGCCGAAAACCTTTGTGATCGACACCAACGTTTTTTTACACAATCCAAGAGCCCTTTTTGCGTTTCAGGAAAACAATGTGGTCATACCGCTTGCCGTCATAGAAGAGATTGATAATCAGAAAAAACGGCAGGATGAAATCGGCAGAAATGCCAGGATTACATCCCGATATTTAGATAAATTGCGGTCCGTCGGCAAGCTTTCCGAAGGGGTCCCACTCAAAAAAGGGGGCACCTTACGGGTGGAGGTGAACCACGAAGGTAAAACTCCCTGCCCGGAAGGCCTTGATCCGAAAAAATATGATAACCGGATTCTGTTTCTCACCCATAACCTCAACCAAGAGCTTGATGATCCGGTCATCCTGGTTACCAAAGACCTTAATTTGAGAATCAAGGCGGATGTGCTGGGGCTTGCCACGGAGGATTTTTTTCAGGACAAAATCGATTATGAAGGCCTCTTTCCGGGCTACCGTCAATACTTTGTCAGCTCCGCGGAACTGAACGAATTCTATCAAAACGGCGGCCTTTTCTGGCAACGGGAGCCCAAACCCTTTCCCAACGAATTCGCTATACTTAAAACCTCGGAAACCGGCTCTCAGTCCGCCCTTTGCCGCTATTCCGGGGACAGGATGCGCCCGTTGATCCATGAGAATGCGGTTAGCTGGGGTGTTAGAGCCCTGAACAAAGAACAGCGTTTCGCGCTTGAGCTTCTATTGGATGATACGGTTCCCGTGGTTACGCTGCTGGGATCCGCCGGGACGGGAAAGACGCTCCTTTCCCTTGCGGTGGGTCTTGAGAAGGTCATCGAAAACGGCGATTACAACCGCTTCTTAATCATGCGCCCCGTCATTCCCACCGGCAATGACCTGGGTTATCTGCCGGGAAGCAAGGATGAAAAACTGAGGCCCTGGATGCAGCCCATCTATGACAATCTGGATCTCTTGTTTCGAAAATGCTCCGACGGCCATCACCTGGTGGATGAATTTATGAACAAAGGGCTCATCGAGATGGAGACCATGACGTACATTCGCGGCCGCAGCATACCCGATCAGTTTATCTTGTGTGATGAGGCCCAGAACTTGAGCCCCGACATGATCAAGACCCTGATCACCCGTGTGGGAAAAGACACCAAAATCGTGTTCACCGGAGATCCTGAACAGATTGATCATCCTTATCTGGATGCCGCGGGAAACGGCCTGACGTATCTGGTGGAGAAGCTGAAGGGTGAGAGCATCAGCGGTCATGTTACCATGACCAAAGGCGAGCGGTCCCAGGTGGCGGAGATCAGTGCAAAACTGCTTTAAGCCTTTACAGCTTCGCTGGGGTGGAGTTTTACAAACATATCAAAGGCAAACCAAAGGAACAACCATCCCGGAACTGCTTCGATCATCAGGCCTCTTTTGCTGATGGACCACAGACCGGCCCCTGCGAACAGAAGCGGCATCACGAGTTTGAGGTTAACGGGAATACCGGTTTTGCCATAGATGCGCCGGTTGAGATCGTTAAGCGCTTCCACAAAACCGGCACTTGCAAAGGCATCTTCGGAGCCGTCCTCCGCACCGGTGAATTCCGCTTCCTGTCCCAAAGATTGAAACACCGTATCAAAGTCTTCCAGAAACTTCATAACACCTTCTTTGGTGTGACGATGGTGGTCGTATCGGACCGTAATACTGCCGGTGTTATGGTTAAGACGGACGTCATGGATCCCTTCGTGCGAACGCATGCTTTCTTTGACCTCGTTCATTAGCGCCGGGTCTCGCTTTGTGGGATGAACTTTGACGCGAATTCTTCCCGGTAAGGCACTGACAACCCGAGCATGGCCGCCCATTGCATTCTTGTCATTTGTCATTTTTCCGCCTCCTTCCGTGATGCATCATATATGGCCACAAGCATTTTTAATATCATAAAATCGTCTGAAATCCATTTAAAACTTTCAATTTGACTGCCCTGTAGAATATGCCTTGACCCTTTATTCTCAATCAAATATTATCCTAGCAAATCAGGTACTAGAGGGCGTCATGATCATCAGTCTGGTCAATCAAAAAGGAGGGGTGGGCAAAACGACCATTGCCGTAAACCTGGCCGCCGCCCTTTCAGAAAAAGGGTACAGCGTTATTCTGGTGGATGCAGACCCACAGGGAAGCGTCCTCCAGTGGCAGTCCATATTGAACAATCATCCCTTCGATGTGAAACACTGCCCATCCGCCGCGTTGTTGGGCGACAGGAAATCTCTGGCCAAAAAGACGCACCATGTGATCATTGATGCCCCTCCGGCAATCGGCGAAATCACTCAGGCCGCTTTAGGCATTTCGGATCTGGCCATTGTTCCCATAGCGCCAAGCCCGTTGGACATTTGGTCCAGCAAAGAGACCATTTCTCTATTCCCTGAAACCAGAAAACGAAACCGCCGCCTGGAAGCCAAGCTGCTGATCTGTAGAAAGATCGTGGGAACCCGTGTGGGAAAGCAGGCAAGAGAGGCACTTGAGACTTACGGCATGGCGCTGTTTGAGTCTGAAATTTGTCAACGGGTCGCCTTCGTCGAAGCCATGATATCGGGTCAATCGGTATTGGCATATGCACCCCATAGCGAGGCCGCCAACGAAATCAGGCAGTTGAGTGAGGAGATTACTTGACGGGAGGAGGAAACAACATGACGAAAAAGAGAGCTTTGATGGATGTGGCAAAGGATCCGCTGGCCAAAAAGGAAACCGTTGTTCCCCGAAAAGGCGGGGATCATCACGGGATCGGCCATTATGCACTTACCATCACCGTCGGCCTCCTTGCAGGGGTGATCGGCGGTCTTCTCACAAATCGCTTTTTGAAAATCATCTAAAGAAATAGTTGCCGAGCGCTTAAATCACACACTCAATCCTTTCATTTAACTTTTCCCTTCGCTTAAGAAAAACAGAAGTTTAATTTTTCGCTAATAACCATCTAACAAAAGATCTTTATATTTTACCGCATGTTATCGATAAGTGGAGGAAAAAACCATGAGATACTACATGCACAACGTTCCGGGAAGGTTGCGGGTAAAGATCCCCGCCATAAAAGGGCATCCCGAGGCGGCAAGAGGCGTTCAGGCCCTTTTGAGAGAGATTGAAGGTGTTGAGAGCATCCGTGCCAATACCGTCACCGGCAGCATTGTTGTGAAATATATACCCGGCCGATCGCTCGGTGAGCGAATACTTTCCGTTTTAACCGAAAACGGTCATTTTGACAAAAGCCAGGCTTTCAACATGGACCATGCCGTTTACGAGTCAAGCTCAAAAGCCGGGGAAGTGCTCAGCAAAGCCTTTTGCGGATGGGCTGTGGGACGAGCGCTGGAAGGAACCGGCCTTTCTTTTCTGGCTGTATTGATCTGATACAACCATAACGTCATTTTCACCCATTATGACGAGGTCAGCAATTCCGCCTTGTCGGTCTTTTCCCATGGAAGATCCATATCATCACGCCCCACGTGCCCATAGGCAGCCAGTCTCCGATAGAAGCCCCGAGAGTTCAGCGACGGCAGATGCCGCACATTAAACTTCTTCAAGATCGCACCCAATCTGAAATCAAAATGGGTTTGGATGAGTTTTAAAATCTCCTCTTCCGGCTTCTTTGAAGTACCGAACGTGTTCACCTGCAGGCTTGCCGGTTTGATCATGCCGATGGAGTAGCTCAAAGCCACTTCACACTCGCCGGCAAGCCCGGCGGCCACGACATTTTTGGCTGCGTAACGGGCCGCGTACGCTCCCACCCGATCGATGCGCATGGGATCCTTTCCACTCAAGGCGTCACCGCTTTGCCGTGAGAATTCCCCATAGGTGTCCACGGCGTTTTTTCGGCCGGTGAGGCCCGAATGGTGGGAAGGTCCGCCCAGAAAAACACCGCCGGGATTAATGAATACTCGCGTTTTATTATCAGGTTTCACCTTTTCATCTTTAAAAATGGGGGCAAAAACAACATCCATGATATCCGATCTTAACCGCTTCAGGGGCGGTTTTCCGGAACTCCGCTGACTGGCAGTGATGGTGGCGCTGTGGACCCTGAACGGTTTTCCCTTTCGGTACTCCACACCCACCTGGACCTTGCCGTCGGGCATGAGGTAGGGGAGTATCTCCTCTTCCCGAACCGCCGCCAGACGTCTCGCCATTTTATGGGCCAACCATATGGGGAGCGGCATCAGTGTCGGCGTTTGATCGCAGGCAAAGCCGAAAACGGTCACCTGACTGTCCACGGGAATTCTGGCAATCTTCTTTTCCGTCAGATCATATTCGTCAAACCGGGCCTTTTTCTGCGGCGGCAACCCCTGCGGGGCCGTCAGAATGCTACAGGTCTTGGAATTGAAATCCTCCTGATCATATCCCAGGCGCTTGATCACTTTTCGGGCTTCATGTGGCAAATCCACCTTTGCGGAAGTCGAAAATCGGGCCGCAATGAAGACAATGCCGCGGGATACCGTGCATTCAGCCCGGACCCTCGCGAAAGGGTCCTGTCGCAGAAAATGGTCAACGATGGCATCACTGATCTGGTCACAGAGCTTATCCGGATGTCCGGCAGTTACCGATTCGGACGTAAACATGAAGTTATCTCTCATCGTCCACCTTTCTCTTTTTTTCTTTTCTGGTTTCATTGATCACAAGCGGCAGAACCGAGCTTCCAGAAATCACCGCCACGTCAAAGAGGTTCAGGGGGGCCACCCCGAGAAGCTGCCTGAAGCCGGGAATCACCATGGTCAGCACCTGAAGCGCCAGTGAACCACCGATGGCCACGTTGAGATAGGGATTGGATGGGGGTTTGTTCTTGCTGAAAATTCCCAGCGAATCCGATCGACAACTGATGGCATGAAGCAACTGTCCGAAGGTAAGACTCTGAAACGCCAGGGAGGTTGCTTTGGCGCCCATGCCGTAGACTCCTATACCCACGCCGTAGGCACCCATGGTGGCGGCACTGATGACGCCTGATTCATAAGCCATTTCCTTGAAATCCCGGCTATCAAAAAGGGGCGCGTCCGGATCCCTGGGGGGTTCCTTTAAAACGTCCGGATCGGGATCGCCCATGGAAAGCGCAAGCCCCGGGAAAATGTCGGAAATGATGTTGATCCAGAGAAGTTGCATGACATTCAAGGGAAACCCGATGCCGAAAGCTATGGCTGAAAACATCACCATGATTTCGCTCAAATTGGTGGAGAGAAAAAAATGGACGGACTTCCGGATGTTCTTGTAGGTGTTACGTCCGTTGGCAACGGCGATAATGAGGGTTTCGAGGCTGTCATCCTCCAGTACGACATCCGCCACCTCCCGGGCCACATCGGTTCCGCCGTGCCCCATGGCAATGGCCATGTCGGCGGCTTTAAGCGCCGGCGCATCGTTGATGCCGTCGCCTGTCATGGCCACCGTCTGTCCCGCCCCCTGAAACGCCTGCACGATCTGCAGCTTGTGGGCCGGCGTAACCCTTGAAAACACGTGGACTTTCTGAGCAAGGGCTTCCATGACATCCGGCTGAACGCTGGTGAATTCCATGGAATCCATGATGGTCAGGTCGTCATCCTGGCTGAGATTCAGTTTCTTGGCCACCGCATAGGCGGTGGGGCTTTGATCCCCGGTGATCATCACCGTTTCGATCCCGGCCCCGTGAAAGGCCTGAATCAGCTCGGCCACGCCTTCCCTTATGGGATCCACCATGCCCACGAATCCGATCCAGGTTAACTCACCTTCCAATGCCTCCAGTTCGACGCCGTTTTCGCTTTCGGCACAGGCCACGCCGAGGACCCTCAAGGATTCACCGGCCATTCGTTCATTCTCGGTTTCCAGCCTGAGCCGAACCTCCTCGGTGAGCGCCAAACGTTTGCCGTTGATCATGTGCCATTTGCAGAGTTCAAGGACCCCTGCCGGGTTTCCCTTTACGGCCAATTTTGTGCCGCCTTTGGGTGTTCCATGGAGAGTGCTCATATAAAGGCGGTTTTCGGCCCTGTAGTTGACTTTCTTAATGGGATATTTTTCTCTCAAGTCTCCCACATCCAGCCCCGCCCGAATGGCAAAATGGACCAGGGCGTTTTCCGTGGGAGAACCTTCCAATTCATAGGTGCCATCGCCGTTTCCGCCGATGATGCGCGATTCATTGCAGAGCCCAACAACAGAGGCCAGCTTTTTGATTTCAGAATTGTCAAGGGGCGAGACGGGACCATTTTCCGTGGCAAACCGGTGCTCGGTCACGTGAAGCCGTTCAAAATCCACATAACAGGTCACCACCGTCATCTTGTTCTCGGTGATGGTACCGGTTTTATCGAGGCATACGGTTTGAACCGATCCAAGGGTCTCGATGGCCTGAAGATGACGCACCAGTACGTTATGCTGCCGCATCTTCCGAATGCCCAGGGCAAAATTAATGGTGGCGGCGGCCGGCAGTCCTTCGGGTACGGCGGCGGCCGCCAGCGATATCCCCATGCGCAACATCTGAAGGAAACCGTATCCTCGTAGAAAGCCCAAAACAAAAACAATTCCGCAGATGCCCCCGCTTATAATTACCAGTTGGTTGCCCATGACCCTCAGCTTTCGCTCCATGGGCGACTCGGGCCGCAAGGTGTTGTCGAGGAGCATCTGAAGCCGTCCGATCTCCGTATATGCCCCCGTTGCCACCACCATGGCCAATCCTTCCCCGCCGGTCACCAGAGTACCGCGAAACACCATGTTCACCCGGTCGGCCACCGGCATGTTTTCCAACCGAAGGGCGCCCGGTTTTTTGTAGACCGGCATGCTTTCGCCGGTGAGCGCCGACTCATCGATGCTGAGACGATCCGCCTGAATGATTCGACTGTCCGCCCCCACATAGGTACCCGGTTTCAGAACCAGAAGATCGCCGATCACCACATTTTCCACGGGGATTATTTGTAGCAGTCCATCCCGAATCACTTGAGACGAAGGGTGAACCGCCTGCTTAAGCGATTGGATGGTCTTTTCCGCTTCGCTTTCGGTGGCATATCCGATTCCGGCGTTGGCCACCACAACACCCATGATGATCACGGCGTCCAGAAGGCCGCCGGTCAAAAGCGATACGCCGGCGGCAGCCCCTAATAGCGCCGTTGGAAGGGAAAAGAACTGGCCGGTAAAGATTTCCCACCGTGACCTCGGTTTTGACTCCGGCAGCGCATTGGGACCGTAACGCTTGATGCGGTTTTGGAACTGCTTCAGGGTGATTCCCAGATCGAGTCGTGAATTGACGGATGCCTGAACCTGCTCAACCGTCAAGGTGTGCCATTTTTCAATGGGTTGGGGATGAATGGGTGAAAGAACGTCCTTGACTTTCTGTCTCAGTGCAAACAGTCTTTCGTCATCCTGTGGTTCTGTTTTTTCGGGACCCGCCGCTTCTTTCTTGATGAGCTTCAAAGGAGGTTCGGATGAAAGGCCCGTGTCCTGCCCCGGCATTCTGGAAATGACATGCTTAATGAGGTGTCGGACCGTTTCATGATTTTTCCCGGGATCGAACCGAACCAGGATATTGCCGGTGACGATGTTGGCGGAAGCACTCAGCATTCCATGCTGGTGAACGAGCTTATCCTCCAGCCAGTCCTTGAGACCGCTGGATCCTTTGAGTCCTTCAACGTTAAACCTGCCTCTGCCGGCTAAATTGGTGTGTACGGCGTTTACCATCATATTCTTTCATATTCTTTTGATTCCGGCCGGTGGATCTCCCAAAAGATTCCCACCATCATTCAACTCTCAATATTCTGAAAACCTTTGAGGCAACCCTTTGGGGCTGCGTGTCCCATGCCCGGCAAACGAAAAAACCTTCCGGATCAGCAGAGATTCGAAAGGCTTTCTAAGCAAATCAGATATGTTCTGCGGTTTATTCCGATTTATCGGCAAGGGATCTGGTAAAGACTCCGAGGGCATACCAGAAGGCAACATACCATGGCGGCGCTACGAAATTTCCCCTAACCAGTTGCGTGACGCCCCACCCCATAAGGCCCAGGAATACCGCTCCCGCCAGATCCAGCTCCCCCCCTGAAAAGCGATCAATGGAACGCCCCAAATTGCGGACAGGCGCCACGATTTTTGATGAAAGCGGTTCCACCTTCGGTATGGAGGTTTCCAGTTGGAAAAGGGCACTCTTTTCCCCGATAGATGCAATCCTCGCAAGATCGGTCAGGGACCCCGTAAGCAAAACGCTTGCCGTTTTGGAATTTACCCGAACGGTTTCCAAAGCCCCGTCCTTTAAGAGAAGCTCTTTGACGCTCAAAAAATAAGCCTCATCGCCTCTTCGGGATGGGATTTTGATTCTGACCCGCTCGGGGGTTAGATGCCCGATATGGGCCTCAGGCAACGTCATGGACGGTTCTTCTATTTGGCAACCGCTTTTTTGGGCGCGGCCACAGCTTTTGAAGCCGTCTTCAATTCTGACTTAGCCTCTTCCGTCAAATCTTCTACGGTCTCTTTGGTTTCTTCCGCGAAAAGTTTCCCCTTTTCGTAGAGAACCATGCCGCCCTTGATGCCCGCCTTTGTGAGAGACTTTAAAACACCTCCCACCACCGGTAAAACAACCGGCGCCAAAACAACGCTTGCGGCACCAATGGCCAAGCCGCTTCCCCAGGTCAATCCTTTTGGTAAACTCAGTAGGGCCATCACAGACCTCCTTTCACTATTGTGGTGTGTGTAATATCGTTCCGCTAAAAATACATTAGAAAATTGTTAAATTTATGTAAGCGGAAGATTAATGCTATGTTTTTTTCAGTTATTGTGTCAAAACCTTTTTTCATTATTTCCCTATTTATAGCCGCATTTCAATCAGCCTTACGTTCACGTTCACCGCAAAATCTTTGACAAATAGAATACGCACTGTTAATTAAGAATCTAAAGTTTCACCGTTTTTGAACCTTTTCCAATTTTTCCAGCCAGTTCCGCGCATTTTTTTTATTATGCGCAGAGAATTTTGGCACGAAAAATGAAAATTTTTTCAATTTTTATGCCAATAAATTCAACTAGTTATTTAACTTTTTACCCTTGAAATTCGCTCCATCTCGTGATAGGATTCGATAACAACTTATTGATATTCCATCGGAAAGGAGCTTGGCAACATGTTTATTCTAAACGATATCTTAAAGCCTCTACAAAATGCTTTTTCTTCCACCAATCTCGGCAGGGAACGAGCACACTGGTTCTCTTATGCCATCCTGGCTTTCATCATCCCTTTCACTTCATCTATCTCTTCAAACGTGTTGCGTTGCCTCAATACCTTGTTTGGGCTCAACATTAACAAACGTCGATTCTACACCTTTATGGCTTCCAACAAAATACCATGGCATAACCTATGGGCCGCCTTATGGCACCTCATTCCTGACCCCTTGTCCGATGGGCGACTTATGATCGCATTAGATGATTTCATCAATCCAAAGACAGGTCGCAACATCTTCGGATGTTCTCATATCTTCGATCATGCCGCAAAGGACAATCAATCCAAATATCCATGGGCACAGAATGTGGTTCTTATTGGTCTGTTAAAGGTCATCAAAGGACGATGGGCTTGTCTCCCCCTTTCACAGCGATTTTATTTGCCCCAAAAGGCCATAAATGCCAAATCGGACAATATGAGGGTTGCCGGAAAGGTCGTTTCTTTCCAAACCAAACTCCAACAAGCTGTCGAGATGGTAATTCAGGTAGCTCAACACTTTGCCGGCGTTGACATAATAATCGTTTGTGACAGCTGGTTCGGAAATAACGGCCTGTTCAAACCCCTCCGCACTAAACTCGGAAATTTTGTTCATTTGCTTTCAAGATTACGTTCCAATACCGTACTGTACTCCATCCCCAAGATCGGTTCTTCCAAAAAGCCGGGAAGACCCAAAAAATATGGCAGCAGGTTGGGTTCGTGCGCTGAAATGGCGGCGGCATTCATGGCGTACGCTTCAACCTATCACGTCTTCCTGTACGGAAAATACCGTGAAGTCAACGCATACTCCCAAATCGTTATGCTCAAAACACTCAAGTGCCCTGTCCGGGTTGTCTGGGTCTTTCGAAAAACACAGTGGATCGCAATCTTCTCCACGGACTTGAAGCTGTCGGTTGAGCAAATTATCGAGTATTATGGGGCCAGGTGGAAAATCGAGTCGGGTTTCAAGGAGATCAAGCAAGACATTGGAAGCAGCAAAAGCCAAACCCGCAATGCACAGGCAGTGATCAATCACATCAATTTTTCCATAATGGCCGCAACAATCATTTGGATCTATGGTTCACGGCTCGAAAACATTCCCGAACGCAGGCACAAGGTCAAGGGTCGCAACAGTTTCGCCTTTTCCGACCTGAGACATATCATCGCTAAGTCCGCATTGAGCGATGATTTTCATGCCGTTTGCAACCAAGACAACAAACTGCCCCGAAAATCTTTCCTGGAGGCGTTGCTGCGCATGGTCGGCTGATCAAGCCGGGGGCATTTTCTGTGAAACTTCAGTTAAGAATTCTTTGCGCGTACCTTGTTTCATGCTTTTTGCATTTTTAAAAGATGGAAAGATCTTTTAATGGCCCATCATCCGGAAATTGATATTCGATTGTGTCATGCCGTTCCCGGACGCGTGCGGTTCAGGATACCCGAGCTTCGCTCTTCCAGAGTTCTGGCAGACTTTCTGAAAAACCGTCTCATGAAGAGGGAAGACGTTGAACATGCCGAAACCCGTCTTGTCACCGGCAGTCTGATTATCCGTTATGACGAAGATAAAATAACTGGACCGGATTTTGTGGAAGCCCTTCAATCCCAATTGCCTGCGCTTGTAACCAGGGACCTGACGAAATTTTCAAAAGACTATGTTGTGCCCTCTGAAGGGAAGCGGAAATTTCGGTTATTTCAATCTCTGGGGTTTTACCTGTTGAATGCCGTGGCTCTTTCCGGTTTCATGGCTTTTCTGTTTTTAAGGCGTCTGATCCTTGGGGCTTCCATTTCACAGGGACCCCTTAGTCTTACGGGCCTTGCCGCCATGTTCGGCGCCATACCGCTTTTTTTGCGCGCCTCCCAAGACCTGGTTCAAAAAGAGCGGATGGGGCTTTTTCCATTTCTCTCCGTTTCAGCGGTTCTGGCCATATTCACGGGCGAAGCGCTGGCTGCTCTCGAGATCCTGTGGATACTCTCCATCGGCACATTGCTGGAGGCGTATGCCACTGAAAGGGCACGGAAAAGTGTCCTGGAACTGCTTGAAGTAACCCCTGACAGAACTTTTGTATTGTCTGAACAAAAGGAAATCGAAATCTCCTCAAGGGAAATTCGCGTGGGGCAAACGGTGGTGGTACATGCGGGGATGATGATACCGGTTGATGGGAGGGTTCTAAAAGGGGAGGGGCTGGTTGATACTTCACAGATCACCGGCAGGGCAAAACCGGAGATGTGCCGGAAAAATAATCAGGTTTTTGCGGGAACCCGTGTCCAGCAAGGGTCCTTCCACATACGGGCGGACAGATTGGGGGAAGAGACGTTTCTCGCACGGATCCGGCACCTTGTTGAAATATCCCTATCCCAGCCGACAATCGCCGAGAAACGCGCGGACGTTCTGACGGCGCGCCTTACCAAACTGGGACTCATCGCCACCTTTTTCACCTTTATCCTGACCCGAAGTTTTTCCCGCACTTTTTCCGTGATGCTGGTCATGGCCTGTCCCTGCGCCACGGTTCTGGCGGCCTCAACCGCCGTTGCCGCGGCCATTGCAAATGCGGCCCGGCATCGGATTCTCATAAAGGGGGGGGTGCACCTGGAACAGTTGCCCAACATCGATGTGATCTGCTTTGACAAGACCGGAACGCTGACCGCCGCTGATCTTTGCGTCACGACCATTCTCACCCGCGCACCGGGACAGCCTTCCGATCGCGTCCTGCAATTGGCGGCCAGTGCGGAGGCACTGGCAACCCATCCCATGGCCACGGCGTTGATCACAGAGGCACGCCGCCGAAATCTCGAACTGACACAGCCCACCCAAACCGACGTATCTCTCGGAAGGGGTGTTTCAGCGGTTTTGGGAAAAGACGCCGTTCTTGTGGGAAATGAAGGCTTTCTTGAATCCAATGGGATCAAGACAAACTATTATCACCGCAAGGCAGTGCATTTTCGATCATCCGGCCAGAGCGTCGTCTACGTGGCCAAAAACGGTCGTCTTCAGGGCATCATCGCCATCCATAACAGCCCCAGGCCCGGCCTTTCCACCGTGCTTGACCGCCTCAAAGAAGAGGGCCATCCAATTCTTTATCTGGTCAGCGGAGATTCCGAATCCGTTGTTCAAACCATGGCGGCCGCCTATGACTTTGACAACTACCGCGGGGACCTCCTGCCCCATGAGAAATCCGATCTCATCAAGAAGATGAGGGGAGAGGGGAAACGTGTGATGATGGTTGGAGACGGGGTTAACGACGCCCTGGTTTTGTCCGACGCGAACATCGGGGTGTCCATGGGGGCAGGGGGTTCGGATGTTGCGGTTGAGGCCGCGGACATTGTCCTTCTAAGAAACGATCTGAATGGCCTCCTTTTCCTTAAGGATTTGTCGAAAAAAACACTTCAAATTGTTGATCAAAATTTCTGGCTTGCCACCTTGACCAATGCGATCGGCATCATTATGGCTGTGCCGGGATGGATGCCCCCCGCATTCTCGGGGGTCATGCACGTGGGGCACAGCCTGGGCATTTTGATCAATTCAGGTCGTATCCTGAAATGGGCGCCTGAAACAAAAAAAATACTCACCTCGGCCCCATCCTAACACAATGCTAACATTTGGGGTCTATTCTAACATTTCGTTTTCAAGAAACACCTGTCAGATTAAGACATCAATAATTGTCTTATGGAGAAATACCCATGATATCGGATACATACGACATCGATACTTTTTTTAAGGCGATTGAAAAAAAAGACCTTTCGGAGATCATATCCTTTGCGGACCGGGAGGCGTTGGCCGCTTGGCGACGGGCCTACCGGCAGAAAAAAGATGGCAAGTCGCTCGGTGATCTGCCTGCCCGTTATGAGAATACCCTGGAGGAACTCATCTCGTTTCTGAGAACGGCGCTTCCTGCTAGGCCTTTTGAAATAGACGAAACCCTTTTTGAACGGTTTTTGAAGCTTCGATGGAGAGTTTTTGGGGAAATGCGCGAACCGTTCGATCCCGTTTCCTCCAAAACACTGCCATCCTGACACCATTTTAAAAAAAGTTTCATAAACGTTAAACGCGTTAAACCCAACACTATTCATTTTTTAATTTCATCCACATCTTTCGCTAACCCTTCCCGTCTAATACTCCTTTAAATGTTAAAGATCTTTTTTCAAAATTTAAAGGAGGTCACAAATGTCCCGGAAGGAGCGCTTTAAAACCCTTATTCCGCTGGAGGGGCTGGATGATCAGCCCGTCAGAAAGACCGTTATGGCAGGGGTTAACGGGTTGTTGGAAAAAATTTTTTCAATAGATGATTTTAAACGCATTTACCACAGCCTTCCCCAGTGCGATGATCCTTTTCAATTCCTTGCCCATACCCTTGACCGGCTACAAATCAAACACGGAATTGACAAAGACTTGGAACGAGCCATTCCATCATCAGGTCCTGTCATTGTGGTGGCCAATCATCCTTTTGGCGGCCTTGACGGTATTATACTGGCCTCAGCCCTTTCAGCCGTTAGAAAAGACATTAAAATCCTCGTCAACTATTTCTTGCTGAATATATTTGAATTGAACCCTATTTTTCTTCCCGTGGATCCATTCAATAGAAACGGTTCCGCCGCCAGAAACATCGTTTCCATGCGCAACGCCATCCGCTGGGTGAAATCGGGTGGAATGCTCATCGTACTGCCCGCTGGTGAAGTCTCTCATTTTTCATGGAAGCGAAGAAAAGTTGAAGACCCTCCCTGGAACCATACGGTCGGGAGACTGGTGCAACTGACGGGCGCCCCTGTGCTGCCGGTCTATTTCAAAGGGAGAAACAGCGCGCTCTTTCAAATTTTGGGACTTGCCCATCCAAGGCTTCGAACAGCCATGCTCCCCCGTGAAACCGTTAAGAAAGAAGGTAAGGTCGTCCAGTTCAAAATCGGACAACTTCTCCCATACAAAAACCTGACCGCCCTCAAAAATGTGCACGACCTGACTGAATATCTAAGGTTTCGGACCTATCTGCTCAAAATGGCGGAAGGCAATATGCAGAAAGCCTCACAGCCCGGAAGATCAAAGACACCTGCCGGAAATATGACACCGATTGCGCGTCCGAGCGACAAAGCGCTACTCAAAAAGGATGTGGATTCTCTTTCCGATGCTCAAAAGCTTATGGAAAGCGCAAGGTTTACTGTTTACTACGCGAGAAGCCGGCAGATTCCAATGATACTTCGTGAGATAGGGCGATTGCGGGAAAAAACGTTCCGGATGGTAGATGAAGGAACGGGGAATTCCATCGACCTGGACCGTTTTGACAACATCTATACGCATCTGTTTGTGTGGAACAACCCCAACGAAGAACTGGTGGGTGCCTACCGCCTGGGTCCGACCCTTGAGATATTGCCGAAGCACGGAAAAAAGGGATTATACACTCACACACTCTTCAAATACCGCACGCAGCTGCTCAGTCAATTGGGACCCGCGCTTGAGTTGGGACGAACATTTATCAGAGTCGAATATCAGAAGGATTATTCCCCGTTGATGCTTCTCTGGAAAGGGATCGGACAGTATATCGCACGACATCCTTATTATAAGATCCTCTTTGGAGCGGTCAGCATATCCGGCGGGTACGGCCAGTATTCTCGTCAACTCATGGCGGCTTTTCTGAAACTGAATACTTTTTCATCCGACCTCTCTAAAATGGTCCGACCGCGCAAGCCGTTACGTCGAAACAAGGTGGTCTCTCTGATCAGAAGAAAAGAAAATCTCCATCGCAATAATCTGGATGAACTTTCGTCCTGGATTTCTTCCATTGAAGGAGATGGCAAGGGAATTCCCATTCTTTTAAAGCAATACATGAAACTGGGCGGCAAGGTCCTTTCATTTAATGTGGACCACCGGTTCAGTGACACTCTGGACGGTCTGATGTTTGTGGATCTCACCCGGACGGATGAAAAGGTGTTGAAGAAATACATGGGGGGAGAGGGGTTCAAAAAATTCATGGGCTATCATGATTCGGATATTTATTCAGATTTCAAGAACAGCAGTTTATAACCCCGCATCATTTTTAGGCCGCATATGGAGATGGCATGCCGGGTGGTGTCCCGGGTGGAAAAGGTACATCCCATCTCTTCCTGCAGATGAAAGGCGTGTACTGGCTGATAAGTATGATTTAAAAAAGTATCAATAGATCGCATCTAAGTTGATACCGGCTTAGGTCTGACAAAAAAATCCCGTCTCGCCCTTTGTGTAATGGCCGTGACTGCGGGATGTTTGATGATTCGTTGATAGCTGATTGCGTAGAACCGTTCGCGAACGGCATCAGTTCTTCCCACAATTTCAACTTGATATTTTCGTTTCACGTCTTGTTCGATAACCGAAGGGACCGCAAAAATCCCGTGGTTGTTTTGACCGAATGCCTTCATCAGGGCGCTGTCTTCAAATTCCGCTACAATCATCGGCTGTAATTTGAGTGACTCAAACCATCTTTCCAGCCCTTTTCTGATTGTGGTTGTATTTAACGGAAAGAGCATGGGGGCGCCGTCAAGCGATTTGGGGAACCCTTTTTGGAATTTTTTGAACAGGTTGCGCCCCCCAAAGAATGTGATGCCACATTCTCCAAGGAGATGGTTGTAGACCTTTACGTTCAATCCTTTTCGGGCAGGAGAATCACTCAGGACCAGGTCAAGTTCGTGGATAGCCAGTCCGGCAAGCAGTTGTTCTTCCTTATCTTCATGACAAATCAAATGGACTTTTTCAGGAAGATTCATGGCCGGTTCCAGTAAGTTGCGGATAATCAGTTTTGGCAAAACATCTACAATTCCGGCTCTTAGTGACAACGGCCTCATGGTTACCTGCCCCCGCACCGTTTCCATCATCTCTCTTCCGAGGTGGAAAATGCCGTTGGCATAGCGAAATACAAGTCGTCCCATATCGGTGGGTTCCAGATTTCGACCCACCTTTCGGAAAAGTTTGCCGCCCAGCGTTTCTTCAAGTTTACTGATCTGGGTACTGACAGTAGAAGGTGAAAGCCGGAGCCTTTTACAGGCTGCGGTAATGCTTCCTTCCTGCATAACCGTCCAGAAATAGTGCAAATGATGATAATTCAGCCAATCCATAATTCTCACCTGTCGAGTAGACCGGTTTCTTCAGCAACCTTAACGCAATATGCCTCAGACTACGCCCTCGCCGCACGCGGCTACTACGTATCATAAGACCACATGAGATTGGTAGCAGTTGGCCCCGGCCCCTCCCAGAACCGTGCTTGCGCTATTTACGCACACGGCTCCTCATGAGTACGCTTCACGATTAAGCGAAAAGGTTTACCGTAATACGGGGTTGCGGCAGAGGAAACTTTTTAAGAAGTAGGTTAAACTTCTCCCAGTTCATACACCCTCGTTTACCTCGCCTGTTCAGCCATTTGAACAACAGACGATGAACCTCATAGGAAAACCGGTTGAGACCTTTTGAATTGTCCGTGACTCCGTAGTAGGCAAAGTGTCCCTGCAATTTCGAGCCTACCTTACCCATTAGCTCATCGGTCGGCAGGGTCCGGTTGGCTTTCAGCCAATCCCTAAACATCCGAATTTTGGCGGTAAACTTCTTGCGAGAAGTGATCCGTTTCATCCGGAATTTCCTGCCGTTCCTGGACCGGCTGCAGTAGTGCGTGAATCCAAGAAAATCAAAGGTAGACGCCTTGCCACCGCGGCTATCGGCCTTGGATTGTGCATATGGACCAAATTCGATGGTCTTCGTCTTTTCAGGCGATATCTCAAGGCCAAACTTGGAAAGTCGCAGATCCAGTTCCTTTCGAAACCGTATCGCATCTGCCTCACGCTCGAAACATACAACAAAGTCATCGGCGTAACGGATTATCCGACTTTGGCCATGACAGCCCTGCTGAAACACTCGCGTGAACCAGATGTCCAGACTGTAATGCAGATAGATATTGGCAAGTACTGGTGAAATAATCCCGCCCTGAGGCGTTCCTTTGTCACTGGCAATCTCTTTGCCTTCCTCCATTATACCTGCTTTGAGAAACCGCTTGACGTAGCGCAACACTCGTTTATCTGCTATTCGGTGGCCGAGAAATTTAATCATCCAATCGTGATCAACATTATCAAAGAACCCTTTGATATCTGCGTCCACAATATAGTGAACCCGGCATCCCTCAACCTCTTTGCTGAGTGCCCTCAACGCGTCATGACACCCGCGACCGGGCCGAAATCCATACGAATCGTCAATGAAATCCTGCTCGTAGATCGCCGAAAGCACCCGTGTCAATCCCGCCTGTACCAGCTTATCTTCAAGGGCTGGTATGCCCAGCGGTCGTTTCTTGCTACTCCCCGGTTTAGGAATGTACACCCTGCGCACCGGCAATGGAATATACGCCATCCGATGCAATTTTCCGACCAGAGCGTTTAGGTTCTCGCCAAGTTTTTCCCCATATTCCTTCTTGGTAACCTTATCAATGCCAGATGCTGCGTCTTTGCGCAGCTCCTGGAAACATTCCCGCAGCATCTCCTCGTTCATCAGATGAAACAGACTGGTGAATCGGCATTCATCTTCTTTGCGGGCCTTCTCCGCTATGCGTTGTAATTTCGTTTCCACCATTTCTCTATTTCTGAGCATAGATGATGTGTCCTCGCAACACTGTTACTCATGTGACGTCCTTTCCTCCAGCGGAGTTACCCGCCTTCTCAGGTACTACGACGCCATCCGACTTCCCCTGCCCCGTTTGCCATTCTCCCTTTATTATCGGTTGGCCGGCATACTCGCTTTTAAGCAAGAACGCAGAGAACCTCCCGGGTTGCCGCATATTCGCAATGTCCGACATGCCATGGTCTCAGACCCCGGAGAGGCGCCATTGACTTGCCATTCGCCAATGGTCATTTTGACTTCCGTCAAAGTTAAAACGTCGTCCCTCTCAACTAATCCTTTCGAGGCTCAATCCCTTCAACCTTATGGCTTACGGCCTATCGTCTCGCTGTCCTACGCTTAATCTCGGGGATTACTCCCGTCGATCCAAGGACTCACTACCCAGTGGCTGGCCAGCCTTCCGGGGCGGGATTCACACCCGCTAAAATATGCGACCTTGACCGGCCGCACAACAATTCTATATTTTCAAAAGATAGTATCAAAATTTTCTAATTGTGCGAAGTTTTATTTTTGCATATTCTGCGCCGCAAGTTTTGCTATTCAAGCGGGGTTCACCGTCTCCGAAGGGGAGATGGGGAACTCGACATTAACTGTATACCGGTAACAAGGAGGAGAATCAAAATGGAAATTCCGTGGCCCAAATGGATGGAATATGTGGTGCTGGGTCTGTCGATCGGTTTTGGCGCAATAGCCTATATTGTCATTGATCGTTTTCAAAAACGGAGGGATGATCCAGCTGTTCAAGAATCATCCTGAAACGGCGGTTGAGTATGCAACCAACATAATTTGTAAGAAATTCTATCCTGTCCAGCTTGCTGCATGTAATGGACGGTTATCTCTTTTTCGTCTACAGCTTCAGGATAAAGGGACTATTGGCTGGATGGTCGCCAAGCAAATGGTATTCAGTCGACCATCCAGCGTTATCGATGCTCATGCGGCAGGTTTTATATTTTGGGGATTTCCAATAATTTCGTAAGCCCGGTGTCAAGAGTGGATCGAATGCCTGTTGCCATGACTTGAAAGGCATCGGTCCGATATGTTCACCGTGGGGCGTGCCAAAAGGTTAAGGCAGAAGATCAAAAACCAATGAAGAAGTTGTCGTCAGTTACCTGTCAAAAAATAATTGCAGCTCAAGAGGCGTTCCTACCGTTTAATTTCTCGCATATTATACATGATATCAGAAGAAATACCACCCATAATGAAATTCTAATTTGACGCTAATTTTTTACCAACATCCTTCCTCTACCATCGGCTGAAAGAAGTCAGGGCCTTTTCTTCTTACCAATCGGTATACCGTGTTGTGCTGCAAACCGAATCATGTACCTTCTTGAAAGGCGAGGTACACAAAAATCTCGTCAAAGGAGGTGATAAGCGGATAGTTGCGTCAAGAACAATGTCATCGACCCACTAAATTATAGGTTAACATTATTTTCCATATTACTTTTAAGGAGGAATCATGAAATTTTCAAAAAAAATCATCATCGGCGCCATCTGCGCCTCCATGGTGTGTGTACCGCAGGCCTTGTTGGCCAAAGACAAGGGAGACAAGGGCGGCTACGTTGCCGGTGATTTCCACAACCACACCGTATTCACCGATGGCGCCGCATCCATCGATAGACTCATTGATGAGTCGGCCGGTACCTATGACCTGGATTGGTTCATTCAGTCCGGACACGGTGGTGCGTATAGCCGCGATGGACGATATAACGATTATAATCGCAATTGTATAGAAGATGACGAATTCGGCAATGAGACCGGCGAAGATATTTCCTGGGAAGCCACCGTCGGCGTCGCCAATATCAAAGGCGACAATGCAGGCCCAAGATATTGTGACAAACAGGGCATGTGGCGCTGGCAGAGCCTGATGGACTATGCCTATCCGAGTACGAACCAGAAGGCCTACGATTACAGCAAACCGATCGCACAGGGGTATGAGTACGAGGTGCCGGGACACGAACACTGCTCCCATGGCAATATTGCCGGTCAGTTTGACGCCGGTAACGCCAACGCCCTGGCCCAGTTCGAATACCTCTGGAACTATACGGACGACGATATGACCGGCGGTCTGGCCGAAGGATGGGGAGGAAAAATATCCAATATCGGCGATGGCCTGGATGCCGGTATTATCATGCACGAGACGAAGGCCGTTCCTGCCGTTGAATGGCTGCAGGCCAACTACCCCACCACCAGCTATGTAGTCTATGCCCATATCGAGCGTAAAGGTAAATTCAACCCCGACGATGCCTACGGCTCCGGTTACAATGTCGAGCACTTCCGCGATTTCAACAATGCCGGCCCGGATGTGGCCTTCGGTTGGGAGGGTGAGCCCGGGCATCAGGCCAGCGGCAGCCGCGGCGGGTTCGGTAGCGGCGCCTTCGGCGGCACCTACGGTGGTGTAGGCTTTTACAGCGCCACCATCGGCAACATGTGGGATGCTCTGCTTGGCGAGGGCCGCAACTGGTGGTTCTTCGGCAGCTCCGATTTTCATAGCCGCGGTAGTTTCCACTTCTCCAAAAAAGAAACGACCAATGACTTCTGGCCGGGTGAGTACCAGAAAGATTACATTTACGTTGAAAACACCGACAACCCGAGCCCGCAGGATGTTATCGACGGTTTGCGAAGCGGCAACAGCTATGTGGTTCAGGGTGATCTTATCGAAGAGCTGGAATTCACCGTCCAGGCCAAAAAAGAGACGGCCACCATGGGTCAGAAGCTGTACGTCAAGGCCGGCGACAAGGTCAAAATCAAGATCAAGGTCCGTGACCCGCAGGGAGCGAACCTGTGCCCCTACAGCTTCGACAACCCCTCCCTCGCACAAGTCGGTATCTCACAGCCGATCAATGCGCCGGTGCTCGACCACATCGATCTGATCGCCGGCGAGGTGACCGGTCTTATCGATCCCTCAGATCCTGACTATACCAACCCGACCAATCCCACTGCAGGCGTCATCGCCCGCTTCGAGCGTAACGGCGGTCCGGACAAGAACGGATTCATGACTTACGTCTATCAGTACAATGCCGACAAGAGTATGTACTTCCGCCTGCGCGGCACCAACATGCCGGTTGATACACCCAATGAAACCGATGCGGACGGCAACCCGCTGGCCGACTCCCTGGCCGGCAACATCGAGTGCCCGGATTGTCCGACTCACTGCAACGGCGTGTTGAATTACGATGCGGAAGCCTGGTCGGATCTGTGGTTTACGTCTAATCCCATTTTCGTCATGGTCGACTGAGGATGCTTGTATCAGTAAAATTCATATAAAAACGTGTCTTCGATTCCCCCGGGGAATGCCCCGGGGGAATTTGCTCTTTAAACAATAAAATTCTACGCCAAACACCATTCACACTGATGCAAAATCTCAACATTCAAACCGGTTTTCTGTATCTGATTATTTTCCTTTCCGGATTTGCCGGCTTGGGCTATGAAATGGTCTGGACCCGCATGCTCGGCATCGGCCTGGGCCATGAAGTCATCTCCGTCCTTGCCGTCGTGGGTGCCCTTTTCTGCGGTATGGCCCTGGGGGCCTGGCGCCTTGACACCAGGGTCAGCCAAAGTCCACGGCCCGGTCGGTGGTATGCTGTTCTCGAATCGGGTATCGGGCTGTGGTCGCTGGCGCTCGTTTTTCTAATTCCATGGACCCATCCATTTGGCGCAGCCCTCATTGACGTCGATCCTTCCATGCTGCGGCAGTGGTCGGTGGCCTTTGCGCTGCCGTTCTTCCTGCTTTTGCCGGCCACTTTCGCCATGGGTGCAACGCTGCCGGCCATGGAACGTTTCTTTTCCCGGTTGCGGCAAAACGGCTGGTCCATAGGCGGCATCTATGCAGCAAACACCTTCGGCGCGGTCCTCGGAATTCTGATGACCACCTTTGTTATCGCACCGGCAGTCGGTTTTCGCACCACGGCCGTCATTCTGTCCATGATAAATTTCACATGTGCACTGGCGGTGATTTCGGGTCCTGCGCAAAGTGAAAGACAAAGGCCGCCCGTACCCACACAACATGCAACCGCTCAAAGGTCACCCCGCATATTCGCCACTCTTTTTCTGACAGGATTTTTGGGCATCGGTTACGAAGTGCTGGCCGTTCGAGTGGCCAGCCAACTGCTGGAAAACACCGTCTACAGCTTTGCCGGGCTGCTGGCCGTCTATTTGACGGGAACCGCATCCGGTGCAGCCATCTATCAGAAATTTGCTGTTCGCCGGCATGATGACATTGTCCTGACCTGCCTGCTGCAATGCCTGGCGCTCTTTTGCCTCGTCAGCATTGCCATGCTGCCGTTTTCAGAAAGGCTTTTTTTATCGATGAGAGGCATTGCGGGCGGTGGCATGCCGGGCTCGATTGCGGCTGAAATGGGGTTTGCGGCAGTGATCTTTTTTCTTCCCACGGTGCTGATGGGTGCCATATTCAGTCACCTGGCCCAGTCCGCCCGAAGCGCGTCCGGGGGGATCGGTCGTGCCATTTCAATGAACACGCTGGGGGCATCACTGGCGCCTGTTACCTTTGGCGTTATACTTCTGCCGGCAATAGGGGCAAAACTCAGCCTGGTGGCGGTCTCTTTAGGTTATCTCTGTTTGATACCTTCGCGCCGGTGGAAACTCTGGATCCCTACGGCCATACCGGTAAGCCTCGCTGTGATAATTTTGTCGGCACCGACCGCTTTCAATTTTATCACCCTGACACCCGGCAGCCGAATCGTCGCACATATGGAAGGCGTAATGGCTGCCGTCAGCGTCATCAAGGACAGCCGAAAGGATACTTACCTTAAGGTCAACAATAAGTTTGTAATGGGGGGGACAGGATCACGCTTTTCCGATTGGAGCCAGGGACATATCCCGTTGTTGCTCCACCCCAACCCCAAGAAGGCACTCTTTTTGGGACTCGGTACCGGTGCAACGTTTGCCGCGAGCGCCGATTATCCGCAACTCGTTTCTCATGGCGTCGAACTGGTGCCTGAAGTCGTCGAAGTTTTACCTTATTTCGAGAAAGCCACAGGGCCCATTGCCAATAATCCTCGTTTAAAAATCCATGTGGCGGATGCCCGGCGCTTTGTAAACAGCTGCAGCCAATCCTTCGACGTCATTGTCGCAGACCTTTTCCATCCTGCCAGGGACGGTGCAGGATTTCTATACACTGTCGAGCATTTTCAAGCCATTAAATCGCTGATGAACCCCGGCGGCGTCTTCTGTCAGTGGCTGCCTGTTTACCAGATGGATTTGGATGTGCTGCGGACGATCATTCGAACCTTTATGCACGTCTTTCCTGACGGGAAAGGATTCATCGCAACATACAGCTTGAAAACTCCGATTGTGGGTCTAGTTTCAAACGGCGGCCATAATGTCCGTTATCCAACCGACTATATGAACAAAAGAATCACCGAGCCCCTGCTTGCCCGAAAGCTTGCATCCCTGCGGCTTGATTCCAACTACACCCTGTTCGGTAATTTCATTGCAGGTTCTCGTGAATTGATTGATTTTGCAGGGCAAGGCTCTCTCAATACGGACGATCGGCCTTTGATAATTTTTAAAGCACCTCAGTTCGCCTACACCGGCAATGCCCCTGCGTATGAAAGGCTTTTTGCCCTGTTGGATACCTTTCATCCTGAACCCGATCAAATTTTGAAGAGTGCCCGGACAGCCGAGGAAAGCGCTGTCCATGATCGTTTGAAGGCTTATTGGGCGGCACGCAACAGGTTTCTTCATGCCGGGGTGGGTGTCAATCAAACAGCACGTCTTAAAGAAATGCTGGATCAAGTCAAGAATCCGCTGCTTGCCATCGTTCGTGAAAGTCCGGATTTCGAAGCAGCCTACGATCCGCTACTTGCCATGGCGCATCAATTGTATGAAACAAACCCAGATGCCGCTCAGCGGTTGCTTCGCGAGTTGGAGGAAGTAAACCCTCAGCGTCAGGAAGCCAGACAATTGCGCAAACACTATCGCAATTAGCAATATTCGAATCCGGGCGTGTCAAAGAGCATAACGGCCATTAACAGCGAAAATTGTGAAATCCAAAAGAGTGTTCGACCACCAGTGACAAATCAGAAAGGAGCTTTTGAATGAACTTCAGAGGATTATCATCATTTTTACTCATTGTATTAACCGCGACCATGGTTATTTTTACTTTATGTGCCTGCCAAATGCAGCGCCTGTCCGAAAAAACCGGAACCACTTCTTCAGAGCAACAAACTGCAAAAAAGGTTGTCCGCAGTGACAACGGAGAACCGCCGGGAATTTTCCAAACAGGTCAGAAAAGAACGTTTATGGCAACAGACGACGGTGACCTGAGGGCCGGAAAACCATGGCCGGAACCCCGATTCATCGATCACGGAGACGGCACCGTCACCGACCGGGTAAACGGGTTGATGTGGACTCGACATGCGGACAAAGCCAATGGAAAAGTCGACTGGGAACAGGCAATTTCGGGAGCCGGCACCTGCACCGACGGCGGACATGACGACTGGAGGCTTCCCAACCGCAATGAATTGGCGAGCTTGATCGATTTGGGAAAATATAACCCTGCCTTACCGGAAGGTCATCCGTTCACCGGTGTGCAACCATCCTATTACTGGACATCTACAACCCCCGCAAACAATGAAGATCACGGTTGGCTCATCCATTTATACATTGGTTTCGTCGCTCACGACGATAAAGCAGGGACCCATTATGTATGGTATGTTCGGAACGATCAATAAACTCGGTATTGCGTGCGGTTTTTTCATTTTGTAGCGTTTCGTTGGTGCCAAAGTGGGATTGCCGATGAAAGATCAGCCGAAGACGTTCAAGTTGCTACGCTACCTTGAATGGGTGATGATTTTTTTCATGGTGCCTATTTTGTTCCTGGTCATCCCTACAACAGTACCGAAACTTCCCTGCCTGATTTCAATTTCAGCAGTGTGCAGTATCCTGCTTCTGAAAGACAACACATTTTTAAGATCTCGATTCTACGATCTAAAGCCTATTCACGCGTTCTTCAAAACAATCCTCTTACGTAGTCTGGTAATCGGTTTGTCGCTGGCAGGCATCCTCCTAATCATGAAACCGGAAGCGTTTTTCCATTTCCCAAAAACCAACACAACGCTCTGGATGCTGATTGTCGTACTTTACCCGATCCTTTCGGCATACCCGCAGGAGCTGATCTATCGGGGGTACTTTTTTCATCGTTATAAAGGGATTTTTCGAAATAGAACTTCGATGATATGGGCGAGCACCTTCGCTTTTGCTTTCATGCACATCATTTTCGAAAATCCGGTGGCCCCCTTTTTGACCCTTCCGGGCGGTTATCTGTTTGCCAAGACCTACGAACGAACGCAGTCTCTGGCGGTGGTGGGAATTGAGCACGCCATATACGGCGACCTGATATTCACAATGGGACTTGGCATGTATTTTTACAAGGGATTTTGATGGCAACAGGGTTTCATATGCTTTCATCTGTTAAGCGCGATCTCCTTTTACAGTTTCTATTGACCAACTGGGAAAGGTGTTTCTCCATTTTTTGACAAAAACCATATTGGATAATGATTTCAAAAACGATGGTTCCTCATTCTTGAACGAAAATCTAATCTGTTCATCATTTTTTTTTAACGTGCCGTTGGTTGCATTGCACCACTCATGGAACGGGCCTGAAATCAGGATAAGCGTTTGAACAAGAACACGGAAAGCTTTCAAAATAAAAGAACGCCTTTTCAGAGAAGATTGCGGAAGGTTTTGGCATGGGTGCTCATTGTCCCCGGTCTTTTTCTTTTCGTCACCCCCATACCGGTGGGTATTTTTATGGTGACGGCGGGTTTTTTATTGCTTCATTCCGCTTCTCCGCGATTCCGACAACGGGTGTTGAATCTGGCTTCACGGTTTCCCAAAGCTGCTCAGAAGATGAAAATAGAAAGAATTTTGAATCATATGAAATCGGAAGATACCCGGGTATCTTCCCGCAAGGATTTGGGATCATGACCGTCAGTCTTCCCAATTTCCTGCTGGTGGGTGCGCCCAAATGCGGGACAACCGCCATCGCGAATCACATGGCGCAGCACCCGGATATTTATATGAGCGCCATCAAAGAACCCAAATACTTTACGGCCCAGTTTATCCCTTTTCCACTGCGAGGCCCCGGGGATGAATTTGTCGAGAATTTTACCGTCAAGACTTTGGACATTTATAAAAAACTCTTTCAGCGGGTAAACGGTGAAAAAGCCGTCGGGGAAGCGAGCGTGGACAATCTTTACTTTCCCGAGCAGGTGATACCCCTTATCAAAACATTACTGGGCGATGTGAAAATCATTGTTGTTCTTCGAAACCCGGTTGACCGGGCTTTTTCGGCTTACAAGAACTTGTTGCGGGATGGCAGAGAGACGCTCACCTTTGAAGAAGGTCTGGGAATTGAGCCGCTAAGACGGCTAAAACGGTACGAATACCTCTGGCGATATCAGGATCTCGGTTTTTATTATGAGCGGGTTAAAGTATACATGGCGCATTTTACACATGTAAAAGTCATTATCCTTGAGCATTTTGAAAAGGATTCATCTGAGCTGCTGAAGCAGATTTTCCGTTTTCTGAATGTGAACGTATCATTCAAGCCGAAACGCCGCACGGCGGTCAATGCTTCCGGTGAACCCATTTTGAAATGGCTTCAGCGTTTCTTTAATCCCACCGGTTTTAAGGGGAGCGCCTATAAGTTCCTGGCCCTGGAGGGGTTTGACGTGGATCGTCTGATGCGATGGGTAGAGCCGTTTCGTGACAAGAACATTCGACCAATTTACATGAAACCTGAAACCCGCAGGCGCTTAAAAGAGATGTATGTCCCCGATATGAAAAAACTGGAACAACTACTGAAGACGGATTTAAGCGCCTGGCTGGATTCAAAGGACGATCTGATATTTCAAGGAGCATAATGCATTCCAGAGAACCCCTTTCATTTCTTTTACCGCTTTGGCGGACCCCGCATCTACTGCCGAAGCTTCTTAAAAGCATCTTTGCAAAACACATTCTGGCACCTCGAGAATGCCGGCGCGGCGATGGCCTTTCCCATATCCCCATACAGTTGGTGAGTATCAAGATTACCAATGCCTGCAATCTTCGGTGCCGAACTTGCGCTCAATGGGGCGAGACCGGATACAATTTCAGTCGGCCCGCCGCGGACCTCAAGAAAGTGGTTCCGGTGGAAAAATATTCCGAACTCTCCGACCGATTGGCAAAGCATCGACCCGTCTATTACATCTGGGGGGGTGAACCTTTCTTGTATCCTGAAATTTTGAACCTGACCGCAAGGATCAAAGGGAACAAATCCCTGCTGGCACTGGTCACCAATGGGACTTTTTTGGAGGAAAACGCAAAAGCGGTGGTTGATCAGGGCTGGGATGCGCTGATGTTTTCCCTGGATGGGCCGGAGCCGCTACACGATGAGATTCGCGGACGAAAAGGAACATTTAAGAAAATGGCGGCAGGGGTGCGTGCCGTTAAAGCTTACAGGGAGAAAACCGGTAAGTCGGTTCCATGGCTTATACCCCTGATTACGGTGAGTGCCTGGAATGCGGATAGACTTGACGAAATCGCTCAGGCGGCCCTGCAACTGGGTGTGGACTGTGCGGTCATATACTATAGCTGGTTTACCGATGAGACCGTGGGGAAAGCACACACAAGGGTTTTTCAAGAAAAGTTGCATCTTACGCCCTCGGCCTGGCGCGGTTATCTGTTTAACCACGACGTCGACACTCATGCACTAAAAGCAAGCCTGAACCGCATTCGTGCCGCCTGTCACCCATTTCCCATTCTCTATGTTCCCGACCTGCCTGAGGATCAGCTGAGCCGCTACTACACAAACCCCTCTGATTTTCTGGGCTACGGTCCCTGCATTTCCCCATGGACCACCGTGGAAATCATGCCTGATGGGGATACCGCTACCTGTCGGGACTATCCCGACTTTATTACCGGAAACATTCTGGAGACCCCACTGGAAGAGATTTGGAATGGAGAGCGTTACGTTGAATTCAGAAAAGCGCTCCTTGAAAACGGCGGAACATTTCCCGTTTGCGCGCGGTGTTGCGGTCTGATGGGATGGTAATAAGGCGCCATGCTGTATTTTTGGACCTTCATCCTGCTCATTGCAGCCGCGGTATTTGTGCAGGTGATATTTATTATCAAAGGGCTGTATTATATAAAGGTAAAATATCCGCAAAGGCTTCGTCCTCTCTATCAGCTGAGATCTAAAACGCGGCATATGCCTTCTCCCACTGTATTGCTTTTTGTGCCCTGCAAAGGCAGATCAGAAGACCTGAGAGAAAACATTAACGCCATGCTGGCGCAGGATTATGCGGACTACAAAATGTTTTGCATTACGGAGAGTGCAGGCGATGCTGCAGTGCCGGTCATAAAATCCATTGCATCGAAAAACAAAAGACTTCACCATGTGGTAGCAGGGAAAGCAAAATGGTGCTGCCAGAAAAATCACAATCTTCTTGCGGGTATCGATTATGCAAGGCGAAAAGGAATTTCCGGAGACATTTATGCGTTTGCCGACTCGGATATCAAACCCGCCGGGGACTGGCTTCGGAAAATGACGTTGCCGCTGGCGGATGAAAGCGTGTTCGCGGTGAGCGGCTTTCGTTCTCTGGTTCCTGAACGGGGGTGCTTCCCCGATCACCTGCATGCCGTCTTCAGCGCATTTCAGGCATTGGCCATGACCGAAAACAGAACCGCTACGGTATGGGGCGGGTCCATGGCCCTGCGGCGGGAAGCCTTGGCGGAAAACGGGGTTCATGACACATGGTCGACGGCTATTGTGGATGACATGTCTCTTACCCGGATTATCCGTAAGCGGAAATTGAAACGGGTTTTTTCATCGGATTGCATGGTAACTTCCCGAAGGACCTATTCGGAACTGGGCCGGGTCATGGCATGGTTGATTCGCCAGACCCAGTTTTCCGCCGTTTACCTTCGTTCCTATACGGCATTTGCCCTTTCCCTTAACAGTATTCTGGCGCTTTGTATGCTCATGTTTCCCGTGACACTTATTCTCGCCTTTTTGAACGTTCTTTCCACTGAAGCAGCGCTTTTGCACTTTCTGCTTTTTCTCTCGGCCGCCGGAAGCATCAGCCTTCTGGCCTGCTTTGTAGCGCGAAGGGGCTTGATGTTTCAATGGGTTTTGTATGCCCCCCTTATTGTGATTATCGGCACCTCTTGCAGCTGGATCGGCTTTTTTTCCAGACGTCTCAGCTGGGCCCATATAACCTATCTTTTTGACCGTCACGGAGAGGTTACCGCAGTGAAACACTAACACCCCATAACTCATCTCTTTTTAATGAACCATTAACGAAAAGAAAATTCATCGCTAATTCAAACCAAACAACTCGCATGGAAAATACCTTTCGAGAGGGGTGATGGTTTACCGCCTTACCTGTATCACTTGCTGTTTCAGCTGCCGTTCGGGCGTCAATCACTGCATCACCTTACACTTTATCCTCACATGCTGCAGCATGGTTTGGAAGAAAGGCAAATGAAAGGAGGTGACGTACGCATCCGTTAAACGCTTAAAAGAGACGTAGAACATTCTGAAAAAAGGGACTCTTTATCCTGTCTCACAGATACAGACATCTATTCTTGAAATGTTGATTCCACTATATCTTCATAAGGAGCTCAAATATGAAATCATATTCAAAAAAATTTTTCAAATTTTCATGTCTTACATCGTTTGCTTTGTTAATCCTGCTTGGCGTTACAAGCACCACAAGCCATGCAGGCACTCCCAAGTATATCTTCTATTTTATCGGCGACGGGATGGCCAACGTGCAGGTTCACGCGGCGGAAGCCTATCTTGCGGCGCTTCAGGGGAAAGACGAAGTGGCTGGAAGCCAGAAAGCAAAACTCCTGGCCATGAGCCATTTTCCGGTTCAGGGCCTGTCCACGACCTTTGCCAACAACCGGTTAATTACCGGTTCCGCGGCAGCGGGGACCGCGCTCGCGTGCGGCATGAAGACCAACATCGGTGTGATTTCCATGAACCCCGATGCCACGAGGTCCTATACCACAGTTGCTGAACTGGCCAAGGCAAAGGGCATGAAGGTGGGCATTGTGAGCAGCGTCTCCATCGATCATGCAACCCCTGCGGTGTTCTATGCCCATCAACCCAGTCGCAGCAACTACCACGAAATCGCCATGGCGTTGGCCAACAGCGATTTCGATTATTTTGCGGGTGGCGGATTTCATGATGATGAGACGGGTACCGGAAATGCCATCGAAACGGCCCAGGCAAACGGTTTCACCTATGTGAAAACCAGGCAGGCCCTGGCCGCGGTCACGCCGGGAAACCGCGTCATTGCCACCGACAATTTTCTGATGGGAGGGTCTGCGTTGGCCTATGAACTGGATCGCGTAAACGCCCCGGAGACGCTTCCACTCATTTCCCTGGCGGAATTCACGTCGGAAGGCATACGACTGTTGGACAATGACAATGGATTTTTCATGATGGTGGAAGGCGGGAAAATCGACTGGGCCTGCCATGCCAATGATGCTCGCGCCGCCATCGATGACACCATCGCTTTTGACAACGCTATTCGCGAGGCACTGAATTTCTATATGCTTCATCCTGATGATACCTTGATTGTAGTCACCGCCGACCATGAATGTGGCGGCCAGACCATCGGTTTTGCCGGGACGGCCTATGATACGTTTTTTGAGGTGTTGGCCAAACAGCAGTATTCCTATGAAGTATTTGATGAATACTATGTTGTGCCCTACAAAGAAAACCACAATCCCGCACCGGCCGATATCGATGCCAACATGTGGGCGCTGATCCTGGAAATGTTTGGCCTGGACGGGACAGGGGCTACCGCCGATGAATGGGATGATTTAACGGAATATGACAAAGAGCGGCTCGAAGCAGCCTTTGACAAAACCATGAGTGGCGAAAGCGTCAATTTAGAAGAAGAGGACCGCCTTCTCTACGGTTCCTATGAACCACTTACGGTAACCCTGACCCATATTCTAAACCAGAAGGCGGGTATCGCTTGGACTTCGTACAGCCATACCGGTGTTCCGGTTCCGGTTTTGACCATTGGGAACAGTTCAACCCTTTTTGACGGATTCTACGATAATACGGATATCGCCAAGAAGATTGCTGAAGCCTTGGGTATGCCCCTGCTCAATGTGGAGAATGCATCCGTGGTTTCCTCACAATCCGACACTGAAATTTGACACAGTCGGCATTGAAAGATTTGCGCTTGTTTCACTCATAGGGCGAATCTTTCGTCAATTTGTGAAAACAGGGCTGAGATTATAATTGTCGCAAAAACACCAAAGGCGGGGCCTTTCACCGGAAGGGCCTTTGCCTTTTTTAGAAAGTAAACAGCTGATGATTTCAATTCCGGAAAGAGTAAATCTAAAAAAATCCGATTTCATATTGACGGTGATGCTGAGTCTTTTTTGCGTGGGATTGTTTCTGATACCGTCAGGATTCGAAAAGGCCGGCGGCAATCAAAAGTCACAACGGGCTCGGGCACGCGTTAGCCAGGTGGACAACTCGGATGTTCGTCAGAATCTTATCGTAAAATCAGGTTTGCAGGAAATGACGGTGACTGTTCTGGAGGGTCCTTTCAAAGGAGAAACGGCAACGGTCATGAATCCGCTGCAAGGAAAAATGGAATTGGATGAGTTCTATGGTGTTGGAAACACCCTTCTAGTAGAGTTTTCAACAAAGGACGGCAATGTTCACCAGGCTTATGCTCGCGGCAGATATCGCATTCATCTGGAAATCTTTCTATTGGGTCTCTTTGCCGTTTTGTTGCTGTTTGTTGCTGGATGGACCGGGGTGAAAGCCTTGCTCTCTTTTTGTTTTGCCGGATTGTTGATTTGGAAAGTAATGATCCCGCTTTTCTTGAACGGATATGATCCCGTCTTGATTTCCCTGGGTGTACTGCTGGTTCTCACGGGGACTATCAGCTTCATGGTAGGGGGGTGCAACAAGAAGGGCCTGGTGACGTTTTCAGGGGCCTTTCTCGGGGTTGTGCTGACCTGTGTCATGGCAGTGGTTTTTGCAAAAGGGTTTCATGTTCACGGGGCGGTTCGACCCTTTGCCGAAACGTTGCTCTACTCCGGCTTCTACGATCTCAATCTGACGAAAATTTTCCTGGCCGGCATTTTTGTCTCATCCTCGGGGGCGGTGATGGACCTTGCCATGGACATTTCCGCTGCCATGTACGAAGTGAAGTTAAAGGAACCTGACATCACCATAAAAGATCATATCGCATCGGGAATGGCGGTGGGCAGGTCGGTCATCGGGACCATGACCACCACACTCCTGCTGGCCTATTCCGGCAGCTATACGGCTATGTTCATGCTTTTCATGAGCCAGGGAATACCGCTTGGGAACATGTTTAACCTCAATTTTGTAGCTGCCGAAGTCCTGAACACCGTTGTGGGCAGCTTTGGTCTTGTGACCGTTGCACCATTCACGGCTTTGATGGGTGGCATCATTTATGGCAGACGCCGCCGCATTTCAGCGGAGATCTTGGGACAAAACATCCGGTTGAACGCATAGCAACAAAAAAGGAGCACACAAAAAAATGGGTGCTCCCGAGGCCCAATGAAAATTGCATGGTTGAGTAAGCCATAGGAGGATGTCTCATGGAAAAAATTATTCTGGTCTGTCGGAAGCGGGGAGATCATGGGCATGCGATTTCCTTGATTGAGGAAATGTTTCCCGAGTGCACCATCGAAGTTGTAGAAAAGCCGGGGGTTGAGACGGCTCCCATGATCGGTCCGTTTGAAAACATGGGGTCTTCTTTTCAATTGGCTCCGTTCCGAGGAACCTGACTTTACAATAACAGGTTGGGCTTTCAGAAATGAAGTTTTCTTTTAATCATCTAACCAAACAGAAATATTTCTTTAACAATTTGTCTTTATTATAGCCGACACAAAGAGAATATTCGGCAAAACAGGACTGCTTGGAATGTTCCCACATACAACCATGCAGTAGACAAAATGGGCCATTTGGGTCCTGAATTATCAAAGAGGTAATAATTTGGAAAACACGCGATACATTAATCGTCTCCATTGGGTATTTGATCTTCCTTATTCGGCTGAATTTTCATTTGAAGAAGATTCCGGCCCTCGCATTATGATGATCTATGAAAGGGACACGGAACAAATGGACTTTGAGATTCTCGACAAGGAGATTCCCGAGGAAGTTCGAGACAAAATCAGTTCCTGGCTTCGCAAAAGCAACCATGTTTGGGACATGATTAATGGCCTTGCCTGAAAAGGGCTGTCTAAACATTAAAAAGGACCTCTCTCCGAAGGGCATTCATTTTTTTTACCACCATACCGATATCACGCACTCCTAACTTGGTGCTCATTAAAATCTAACAAACGGGCGGTAACTTCAT
>ADZZ01000344.1 GCA_000179315.1 delta proteobacterium NaphS2 | reverse complement strand
TGTCCCTTTWATCCGCGATCTTTTCAAGGAATGCAAAGGAAATGCCGTGCGAGTGGCGGAGGAACTGGAAAGCCGCCATCAGATCACGATTCCTTATCAAAGTCTGACCTGGATCATGAGAAAACACGAGATCCGGAAGCGAAAAAAAAGACGCGCGGGACAATACCATTTTAAACCCGGTCAGGAGATGCAGCATGATACGTCACCCCATCAGGTTACCATTGATGGGAAAAAAGTATCGGCCCAGTGCGCTTCCCTGACACTGGCCTTTTCCCGAAAGCTTTTTATTCAGTATTACCCGCGTTTCACCCGGTTTGAGTGCAAGGTTTTTCTGTCAAAAGCCTTCGATTTTATGGATGGGGTGTGTTCCCGGTGCATCGTTGACAATACCAGTGTTATTGTGGCCGGCGGCACCGGACCTGACGCATTGATTGCACCTGAGATGAAATACTTCGCTGATATGTATCAAACCGGGTTTGTGGCCCATGCCGTAGGCGATGCCAATCGAAGTGCCCGCGTGGAAAGGCCTTTTCATTTTGTGGAAAATAACTTTCTTCCTGGAAGAACCTTTGTCAGCTGGCATGATTTGAACCGGCAGGCCATCGACTGGTGCCGGAACACCAGCGACAAAACGTTCAAACGGGCTTTGGGAATGATACCGGATGAGGCCTATATCATTGAAAAACCGCATCTCATTGATTTACCCCCATACCGGCCGCCGGTCTATGTGGCAAAACACCGGGTCGTCGATATCGAGGGATATGTGCATTTGGACACCAACCGTTATTCCGTCCCTGAAGCACTGATTGGAAAATCCCTGGAAGTTCAGAAACACTGGCGCAAGGTCATCGTTTATGACAAAAGCCGGAACGTGGCGGACATGACCGTATTCTGGATAAACGTGATACGCGAACAACTGTGCCGGGACATCATGTTCCGATTCGAAGAAAAAAGGATGCCCGGGTCCTTCAAAGAAGRACAGCTGTT
>ADZZ01000345.1 GCA_000179315.1 delta proteobacterium NaphS2 | reverse complement strand
CAAAAAATGAGAACCCTTTTATATGACCGTCAAAAAAGGCCTGTTGCCGCTCGCAGGGATAACACCGAACCAAATGCTTTCCGGAAAATTTGGATCGCATGCAAAAGAGTTTCAGCCGTGTTTCGACACCCCCTAAAATGGCAATGCAGTTTCCCCAGTCCACCTCGGCTTCGACGCCGGTCTGTGGATCTGATGGTATAAATACCTCACGACCACTAACGCCCAATCTCAATTTTGCCTCGCGAACATATCGCCGGACAGTTGTCTCAGATCCTTGAAAAGCATGCTCCTGTTTGAGACGATTAAAAACCCGCACCGCCGTATGCCGCTGCTTTTTGGGACGATCCTTATCATCCTTCAACCATCGGTCGATGGTTCTAATATAGGGGGCCAAAACAGGGTATGCTTGTCCAATCCTTGGCTTATAACCGCTGTATTCTCCCCGAAGAACCTTCTTAACTGTATTTTTGGAATGTCCCGTCTCCCGGGCAATTTGTTTTATGGCTTTGCCATAAACCCTATGTGCCGTCCGTATGTAGCTGTATTGATCCACCGTGAGCATTCTCCTTTCTGCCTCCAGCATAGGATTGATATTTAGCAATCCTTCTTACCAGAGGTCCACTCAGGGGGGTCAATTTTAGGTTGTCGTTTTGGCCTTTAGGGGGTCAGTTTTAGGTTAGCGAAACCACTTGATCAGTGCACACAGAATAACCACCGCCTTGGTATCGGAAACAAATTCGTCGGATGGATGTTCCAGCATTTCGCGACGTTTCTTTTGCTGTTCATACGTAACGGCATTACTGGCGTAGTACACATAGACACCGTCTCTTTTCTCCCTTTGAATGCCTTTCGTGTTTCGGAAATGGTGCAAAAACGACCGAGGATCAAGACGTACAATGGCTCCAATCTCTTTTCCCGTTAAACCGAAGGAAGAATCCGATACCAGTTGAATGATTGTATTTTTCAGATTGCCGTATTGAGAGAAATAAATTTCCCTGTAATGCCACAATCCGTTATCGTCAAATCGAGGGACCGAAGGCATCGTATAATAACGTCCATTCTGATTATAGCTTGTATAGGTCCCCCATTGCTTCAGTTTCAACCGAGCTGTCGGAACGGAACAACTTAGAAATGATACCAGGGTGTCCAGGGTGAAAATTTTCTTTTCTTCCAGTGAGTTCAGAATCCTGGCGAGCTCTCCTTCTGTAATTTTGCCCATGTTGCCTCCAGATATTAAGTATATGTTTTGTGGGTCATTATAACATATACTTAATAATACTGGAAGCGGAAAATACCCCCTTTTACTTGAAAATCAAGGGCTTTTATTGCAACATCAACTGTTTTCAATAACATATACTTGATAAATACAAAACATTGTGACATTATTTGCAAATGATATCAGCTGTTGGCTACATCCAACCGTCATTT